>CALUXY010000004.1 GCA_944324855.1 Candidatus Gastranaerophilales bacterium
CCATCCAAAATATGAAAAGAATATTTTCTTTGTGATTTATTATTTACAAGTATTGAACTAATCGCCGCCGCACAGTGCTGTATATAATTGTTATCACTTGCAAAACAAATATTGATGATATTATTGTTTTTATTTCCCATTACCTATCCAATCCTCACAATCTGTTTACCAAAGATTACAATACTTAATCTTGACGGGTTACATCTTATTGATATTAATTTTCTTCGTCTTTCAGCCCTGTTTATTTTTCTCAATTCTCTTTGATAAACTTTTTTAAACTTTTCTTTATCAGTTATAAGAGTCAGCAAATCTCGCTTGCTGTTTCTTGAATAGAATAATTTGCCAAGTTGTTTTCTCTCATACAAATCTTTGAACTTCTCAGAAAACCTATCCAGAAAATCATCAATAAATTTATCCTCAATCCTTACCATTGTCATAAAATAAGACCTATACTGCAGGGTATAAATATATTCAGCAAATTCTTCCGCAAGCTCGGGATTTGCCTTAATAAATCGTTCAATCTCATCAAATTCATCACATATTGCAAATGCTTTATCTTTACTGTTGCATGAAGAATTAATATTGTCCTGACGGTAATAAACATAAGCGTTTGATGTTAATACAATTTTCTTTGTAGACATCAAAACTTTTAAATGAAACGATGTATCTTGATAGCTTGCTCCCGGAGTTTCCAGAAAATTTATTCCCTTATCCGAAATAAATTCCCTTTTATAAATTGCACTCCAAATAGACGGCACGATTTTTAATAAACTCTTATCTTTATAAGCACTTGTAATCTTATTAGATTTCCACTTAGAAATCTTTCCGCTTTTTCTGGATTCATTATTCTTTGTCCAGTAATAGAACCAATCAGACTTAACAACATCTGCATTGTTTGTTTTTGCTAGGTTATACAAATCTTCATACATATTTGTTTTGACAAAGTCATCGGATTCAACGATTCCGATGTATTCACCTGTCGCCGCCGCAAAGCCCATATTCATTGAGGCACCGTAGCCGGAGTTTGCCTTGTTAATAACTTTTATCCTGCTATCCCTTGATGCGTATTCTTCCAATATCTGCGGACAAGAATCCGTTGAGCCGTCATTGACACAGATTATCTCGATATCTTTTAATGTCTGATTTACGATACTGTCCAGGCATTCTCTAAGATACTTCTCCACATTGTATATCGGAACTAATATTGAAACTTTCGGCACTGTTCTATCCCTCTGCTCTTTCTTGTTTAAGTGCTTTTAACATTGAATAAAATTTTCGTAATTCATCTAACGAACTGTTGTTCAGGATTATTGACAATTCCTGAATAGCTTCATTTTTGTCCGTAAATTCTTCTTTGCGATAAAAATCTTCTATTTCACAATTAAAAACATTTGCGATTTTAACCAGAGTAGAAAGCTGCGGAATCGAATACCCGTTTTCAATTAGTGCAACTTGTCTTTGTGAAATATTGATAAGATTCCCGAGTTCTGTCTGAGTAAGTTTGAGATTTTTTCTCCCCGCTCTCACTCTTTTCCCGATTAATTGTTTAATCTCTTTTTCATTCATTATCACTAAAACTTACTTTCAGAATTCGTATTATCCGGAAAATCTTGCAACATTTTGATTAAAATGTTGTATGATTTTACCTTGCAAAATCTTTGCTTTTTTCTGGGAGTATCAGTCTTTACCCTTCTCCCCTTTGAGGGAGAAGGTGTCCGAAGGACGGATGAGGGGTTATAATAATTCTTGATACAAAAATTCCAAAACCTGTTCTAAATGATTAAAAATATCAGTATTATAAAATCGTACGACTTTAAAACCTTGTGTTTCTAAATATTGTGTTCTAATATTATCATTTAAACTCTTTTCTGCTTCTAAATGTTCTCTGCCGTCTAATTCAATAATATATTGTTTTTCAAAACAAACAAAATCAACAATATATTTCCCAATAGGAACCTGCCGTCTAAATTTTAAGCCGTGAAAACTTTTATTTCTCAATTTAGACCAGAGTATTTGCTCCGGTTCGGTCTGTTTCTTTCTTAATTGCCTGGCAAGTCCTGTTAATTTTTTCATTATATAATTCTAGCATAAATATTTTTGTTACCCCTCACCCCTACCCCTCTCCCACAAGGGGAGAGGGGAATATAGTGTTCTTTTAATCTGAGAATTTGTTTTATTAAAATATATTAAAACAATTAAACTAAAAATGTAATAAAAAAAATGTTCGTGCTAAAATGCTGATATATAAATCATACAACATTTTAATCAAAATGTTGTATTGTTATAAAATGAAATTTTTATAACTCTTATCTATCATATCTTGTTCTATCCCAATATACCGCAATGTAATTTGCGGGCTAAAATGGTTGAATATTTTTTGTAAAATTACCACATCTTTAAACTGCTGATAATGATGATAACCAAATGTTTTTCTAAGGGTATGTGTTCCTATACGTTCCTCCAAACCGGCCTTAAAACATGCATTGTTTATTATACGATAGGCTGCGCTTCTGTCTAAACGGTTATTAAATATAGTTGTAAACAGCGGAGAGTCAGGACGTTTGTCACGGGTAAATTCTTTTAACATTGGCTTTAATTTTGAATTTATTGGGAATCTTTTAAATTTGCCTGTTTTTTTCTCAACGATTTTTATATAATTTTTATCTTTGACGTCTTTAACATTCAATGCCAAAATATCAGAAATTCGTAATCCGCAATTTGTCCCTAATGTAAATAATAATAAATCTCTTTCACTTTGTTTTGATAAAATTTGTTCTACTTTTTTTATATCAGATTTATTTCTTATTGGCTCAACTGTTGTCATTATTTTCTCCTTTCTCAAACAAACATAACTTAAGAAAAAAATATGTGTTAAACAAACAGCTATGAACCAGCATTATATGTTCTATGAGTTTTTACTGAAGAATTTTTTTATTTTCTGATACAAATTTTCAGGTTCAACATATCCGGAAGATTTTAGTTTGTTTTGCCGTTTTATATTATCAACAATAGACTTATGGAATTTAAATAATTTATACCAGTTATCGTTAACATAAATTTTAGATGTCTTTTTATTTTCTTTTAAAAGCAGGTTTGGGTAATGTTTTTTTAGATATAAAATATCTTGCGGTTCAAATTCCGCTTTGGTATATGGTAATAATAATATTTTATTTTTTGAATTTGGCTTTGAAGAAAGATAAACATTTCCTTTATATCTGGTTAATGCATTTTGGGCATCATCTGTAAATCCTGCCCAGGAGTCTACTATTATACCATTATTATTTGGACTGATTAAGCTTGCCCGAGGTACATCGTCATACCAGTTTTTCGTGATATAGTGTTTCGGAAGTTTAATATTTATACCTACAACCGTATGGTCTAAATCTTTTATTTTGCCTGTTTTAGGGTTCACCTCATATAGCGAAAATTTTCGAACATCTTTGTACCCGTTCATCAAAAGAGCAGCTTCTGTTAAACGTGCTTGTTCATAACAGTTTCCGACCTTAGCCACTTTCATGCCGGCAATCATACGGAAAAAATTGGCTCTATCGGTTGATATACTATAATAAGATCTTAATTCTGTAATTAAATCGTTAATTGTGCTATAAAACCGCCGGATTGTTAATGTTTTATTTTTATTTTTAAATCTCTTTAGTGCGGTATTTGAATATACGGGAAACTCCTGATGAACTTTTCTTGATATTTCATCAGCTTTTCTGATATTTATATTTCTGCCTTTGAAGGCAAATTGTTGGTTTTGAGATACATGTATTTCCATTATTCTATATAAAAAATGTAAAAATATTTTTTGCTGTTCTACAAGAGGAAAATATTCAACTTTTGGATACCTTTTTGATATACAAACGGCTAATGTTATTTGATAATCCAAATTTAAAATAAATAAAAAGGAGGGAATCAATGTTTAATTTTCTAAAATATTTTTCATACGTAATGGTTTTAATAGGCGCTATTAACTGGGGGTTGATAAGTTTCTTCCAATTTGATTTAGTTGCTGCAATATTTGGAGAAATGACAACCTGGAGCAGAATTGTTTACGGAGTTGTCGGCGTAAGCGCAATTGTTTCTGCAATAACAACTTATATGTGTCATGCAGATTGTTATTAATCAAAAAAGAGCTTTTTAAAAGCTCTTTTTTATTGCCCGTTTAAATTACCCTGTCGGAGAATATCAATCTTTTTTCAAATCAAATATCTTATTTTTGTTATGAAAAAATATATGATTATAGGAACAATTTTAATACTGCTTGGTTTAGGTTGGTTTATTTATAAACAGACAACTTATACCCATATAAAAGTAGAGTTTGAAGAACTAAGACCTTTTGAACACAGAATACCTGTTTATTATAAAGGTATTCTGATAGGACGGGCATCAGAAAGAAAGCACGGAAGTGATTTCAAGCACACGTACGTTTCGGTTACACTTTATCCTAAAAATCTTATGCTGCCAGTTAATACAGAGGTTCTTCTAAAAAAATTAAAACGGAATAAAAAGGAATCTGATTTTATAGAATTAATTTATCCTAAAGAACCGTCGAAAGAACTCATATCTGAAGGTTGTATTCTTAAAGGTAAGGCCACAGTTGATTTTGAAGAATATATGCGGAATCAGCACCCTGATGATATTGCAATTATAAAAGAAAACCTGACAAACGCATCGGCAAATCTCAATTATTCGCTTGAAGCTCTGGCACAATTATTTTTAATTCTTCAAGATACAGTGAAGGAAAATCAGCCTAATATAAAAGGTACGACCGGAAACCTTTATAAAGCTACATCAAAAATCAGTGACTCTATTAATCCTGAACAAATTTCCGGAACATTTTCAAATATTGAGCAAATGACAAGCAACCTTAATGATACAACGGCAGGGGTAAACGGGACTCTGCCTCAGATAAATTCCACATTAAAAAATGCACAAGATATAGTTGCAAATACTAACGCAATTTCCTGCGGGATTCGTCAAACACTACGCAAAAAATTCGGAGGTTTAAGACTTATGTTTGGCAGAACAATTAATGAACCTGAGTGTAAAGCCTGCGGTCAATAAATAACCTGTATTTTTCTGTTAGAATAAAACTTATGAATATAAAAAAAGTTTTGATAGAAAAATCCGATAAAAAGTATCAAAAATTTTCATCATCGCTTCTTCCCGGGACAAATAATGTTCTGGGAGTCAGGTTACCAGATTTAAGAAAACTTGCAAAAGAAATATATAAGACAGGGGATTGGCAGCATTTTTTGCAAACGGACTGTGAGTATTTTGAAGAAACAATGCTTAAGGGAATGGTTATCGGGCTTGTTAAGGATACTCCTGATAAAATTCTCAATCTTGTTGAAACTTTTATTCCGTATATTAATAACTGGTCTGTATGCGATTGTTTTTGCTGCAGTTTGAAATTTGTTCAGACCAATAAAAGCATAATGTGGAAATTCCTAAAAAAATACAAAAAGACTAAAAAAGAGTATGAAGTAAGGTTTGTACTTGTCATTCTTCTCAATTATTTTATTGAGGAAAAATATCTCAGTGATATTTTTAAAATAATAGAAAGTTATTCGTATGATGATTATTATTCAATGATGGGTGCAGCCTGGCTTATATCAATCTGTTTCATTAAATACCCGAATGAAACTTTAAAATTTTTACAAAATACCTCTATCGATAGCAGAACATTTAACAAATCTATTCAAAAAATAATTGAATCAAGACAGGTTGATGCCGCGACTAAGAATAGTTTGAAAAAAATGAAACGAGTATAAGGCAAAAAATATCTTTACCTTTTTTATTTAAATATGATAAAAATAAAACAAAATATACCAATTATAAAATCAGGTAAAAATAGTTTTCAGCAAGTGGAATATAAAAAGCCGGTAACATTAAAACGTGCATTATATGATATTTTTGAAAACAAAGAAATTAACTGCGGGATTATGGATGAAAAACAGGATGTCAAACAATTTCTTGATGATTTAAAAGAAACCAAAATCGGCAAAAGAAAAATAAAAAGAGTAATCGGTTCCGGAAGTTCGTCAATTGCGTTTGAAACTCCTATGGGTGACATATTAAAAATATCACATAGTAATCCGTTTATAAAAAACAGACCCGTTCAAGATTTTGATGCTGAAATTTATAAACGCGGAAAACATAATACAAGCTACTATATACTAGAAGAAAAATTGGATAAAGTAGATTTTATGGAAGATGATAATCCGGTTGCGGATGTTGTAGATAAAATAGAAAAGAAAGGTTTTGATGTATACGACCTATGGGATGTGCAAACCTGGCAGGTCGGCAGGTCAAAAGACGGAGAACTTAAACTCCTTGACCATGAGTGTGCAAGATATAAATCCTGGTTCCATAGAATAAAAACCGTTATAAAACAATTTTTAGGCAAGAGTTAATTCTTTTTCAGCTTTTTCATTCTCTTTTAGAATATTATAAAGTTCTATTCCGCCGGATAAACTATAAACATTAGTATACCCTCTTTGAAGAAGAATTCTTGAGGCTACATAGCTTTGGAATCCTGTATTACAGAATAGAACAACTTTTTTATTTTTCGGAATCTCATTTAACCTATCCCGAATTTGAGAAGTAGGAATATTTATAGAACCTTCAATTGTCGATTCAAATGTTCCTTTTTCTCTTATATCTATCAGGAGTGAATCTTTTAAGTCGTTGTGAAATGCCGGTTTTACAAAACCATTGATAATATTTTCCGCATGCATTCCCATCATATTGACAGGATCTTTTGCCGAAGAATACGGAGGCGCATAACATAGTTCGCTATCAAGCATATCATATATTGTTCCGTTATTTCTCATTACAGTTGCAATTACATCTATCCTTTTTTCGACACCTTCATATCCGCAGGCCTGAGCACCTAATATTTCACCCTTTTGAGTAAATAATAGTTTATACAATGTAGGTGTTGCATCCGGATAATATCCGGCATGTGATGGTTTTATAATAAATGTTTTGAGGTATTTTTGCCCCGATTTCAAAAGCTGCTTCTCATTATTTCCGACATTTGCAACAGTAAGGTTGAAAACTTTTACAACAGCCGTTCCTTGTGTTTTTTTATAAGTTGATTTTATACCTTTTATATTATCAGCTATTATTCTGCCTTGACGGTTTGCAGGCCCTGCAAGCGGAATCAGAGTATCTTTACCTGATACAAAATCCTCAACCTCAACACTGTCACCTGCAGCATAAATATTCTTGTCTGAAGTCTGCATATATTTATTAACTTTCACTCCGCCCAATGAACCTATTTTTAATCCGCATTCTTTTGCAAGAGTTGTTTCCGGTCTGACACCTATTGCAAGAATCGCAATATCAAACGGGATACGTTTGTCGGAATTTAAAACAATATCATTACCGTCGACCTCTTTTAACCCGTCAGACAAAACAAGGTTAACACCTTTTCTTCGCATTTCATTTTGTGCATGGGCTGCAATTTCTGTATCAACAGGAGCCAAAATCTGGTTTGAGAGTTCAACAAGTGTTGTATTGAGTCCTAAATGAACAAAATTTTCTGCCATCTCAACTCCGATAAATCCGCCGCCTATGACAACCGCATTTTTTGCATTATTTGATAATACAGATTTTATATCATCTGCGTTTCTCAAGGTTCTGACCGTAAAAATATTCGGATGATTAATTCCTTTAACATTAGGTATAACAGGGTTTGCTCCCGGAGTCAGAACGAGTTTATCATATTGAATTGTTTCGGAATTATTTACAACAACAGTTTTTTCTTTGCGGTTGATTTTCGTAACCTTCGAATTAAGTCTTACTTCTATATTCAATAAATCTTTGAATCGTTTTGTTGATGATACAATCATTTTTTCCCTGGAGTTGATAACATTAGAGCAATAGTAAGGTAATCCGCAGTTTGCAATAGATATTTCATCAGTTGCTTCAAGAATGATTATCTCCATATTATCATCAAGTCTTCTCAATCTTGCTGCTGCACTGGCACCTGCTGCACCGCCTCCGATTACTAATGTTCGCATCATATATTCCTTATCAACGTAATTCTTTATATTAATATAGCATAAATAAGTGAATAATGAATGATGATTAGTAAAGAGTGAATGGAATTAATGCCATTGCGAGTGATAGCGCGGCAATCTTTCATGTCTGTCATTACGAGGCGTTAGCCGAAGCAATCTACTCTTATAAAAGATTACTTCACTTCGTTCGTAATGACGAAAAATCATTTACTCCTTCAGGTTCTTACCAGTGTGGCAACTTAATTTCAAGCCCTTCATTTACCCCTCATCACCTAGTCACCCTGTCACTTGTCAAAATAGATTACTTCGTCACTTTGTTCCTCGTAATGACGATTTCAACTCAATACATTTCCCCCCTCTGACTATAAACGAGTAAGCGGAGTTTCAACCAAATACATTTACCCCCACTTGACAAATAATAAAAAAGGGTTAATATGATACTAGACCCCTGTAGGGTATTATGAGGTAAAAATGACTAATTCTGACAAAGAAAATAGAACATTGATTGTAATAATCCTGACACTTATAACAATGGCTGCGGAAATTGTTATCGGGTATATTACACATTCAATGGCTCTCTTTGCTGACGGCTGTCACATGGGAACACATGCGATTGCTTTAGGTATTACGTTTTTTACTTATATACTTATCAGACAATTGCAATTCTCCGATAAATTCGTATTTGGTACAGGGAAATTCAATACTCTTGCAGGATTTACAAGTTCAATACTTCTTGGAATTACAGGTATTGCAATTATTTTTGAATCGATTGATAGAATTTTTCACCCGTTGAGTATTAGTTTTAATGAGGCAATCGTTGTTGCGATAATCGGTTTAATAATAAATTCTCTTTGTGCATTTATTATGGGCGGTCATCACCACCACCATCATGAGCATGAAGACTACAATTTTAAATCGGCATATATGCATATCTTAGCAGATGCTATGACATCAGTTTTCGCAATAATTGCACTGTTTGCCGGAAAATATTTCGGTTTAAGCGTTCTTGACCCTATTGTCGGATTTATAGGCGGTACGGTTATTTGTATATGGGCATACAACTTAATTAAAGGCTGCGGAAGCATTCTGCTTGATATGGAAAACAAAAAAGTTAAAGAGAAAATTGTTAATGCTCTGCAAAACAAAGTTGAATTTTTAGAACTCCGTGTTTGGAATACATCAGAAGAAAAAGTTTCTGTTACCGGCAAATACAAATTAATAGAGCCATCTTGTGATGTTAAAGCGGAAATAAAGAAAATTGCGGAATGTGAATCTGTTACGCTGGAGAAACAATAATCCTTGAAATGTTATCCTTTCATTATTTTACTTAGGAGTGTTACAAACTCATCAATTTTGGCTTGTTTGTCCTGTTCGTTTCCGTGTTCAAAAGATTCTTTTATACAATGGGATAAATGGGATGACAGAATCTCAATATTAACCTTTTTCAAAATAGACTGCGAGGCGGATATTTGAGAACTTATGTCGATACAATCCCTGTCTTCTTCTATCATTTTAATAATCCCATCAATCTGTCCACGTGCGGTTTTCAATAGTCTGGAAAGATTTTTGGTATTATGATGCATATATAAAACCTCTCAAGTTGGCTAAAAAAAACAGGTAGGATAACCTTCCTGTTAAGATTTTACACTAGCCGAAATATAAATAGCATGTTTATTATAGTAATTTTTTTGAGAAATTACAATAGTTTTACATCATTTAAATTAGAATAAAAATAAAAACAGAAATGCGCTTAAAAATATGGCAGGCGAAAGAGGCTCTATTAACGGGATTTCAGATTTCTTGATTCTAAAAAATAAATATTTACAAATAAGAAACATAGACAGAATAATATTAAGAAATATGAAGATTTTAGCAAATATATTAGTATTGAACACATAAATGCGGGCTAAAAAGAATAAAATATAAGAGATAACAAACCATGCCGAATAATAAAATATTGTATACTCTTTTGCCTCAAGTATATTTTTAACAAATGCAGGAATACAAAATATAAACTGGAATAACAAAGCTATCAAAAGAGCTGCCAGAAAATGAGAAATTCCTGTAAATGCTCCCAGTGCCGAAATTAGATAAATATCACCATCCCCAAAAAACTCTTTGCTAAACACATTAATTGAAAGTTTTTTTAATAAATAAAAAATTGTAAACCCGATTATTGCACCTAAAGCAGAATCGATTAAATTATTATAATTGAATAAAACTGCAGCAATAAGAGCCAATATTGAATATTTTACCGAGATTTTATTTGATTGGATATCCATGCCTGCAAGGATTAAAAAAGTTGAAATCACAACTATTGAGAACAGGAATTTCAATGAAAATCCGAATTTGATAAAATCAAAAACAAAGAGCATGCCGGATAACAGCTCGACCGCCGGATACATTATATCAATATCTTTTTTGCAAAAATAGCACTTCCCTTTTAATATGAGATACGAAATAACGGGAATTTTCTGCCACCATAAAAGCGGAGTTTCGCATGCCGGACATTTTGACGGCGGGGTTATTATGCTTTCACCTGATAGAGTGCGGAATATAAGGACGTTATAAAAACTTCCCATTATAAGTCCTAAAATAAAGATACAAATAATTTGATATAAAAAACATTCCGTTAACATATTAATCCATTGAATCTTTTATATAGTTATACATCAGAGAATACGCTTTTTTCAGTTTTCTTGATATCATCATTTCGTTCATATTCATCTTCTCTGCAATATTTTTTTGTTTCATATCTTCGTAATAAAAGAGTTTTATTATTTGTTTTAAATCGTCAGGCAGGCGTTCAATAACGTCGTCCAGCTCTATTTTCATATCATAACGTTCAACAAATTCGTTGTAATCGCAAGCGGGGGTCAAATCTCCGATTGAAGCATTGTTTTCGGAATCGTTGACAATTTCATCAAGTGATACAATCTTTTTACGTCGGTCTACATCAATTGCAGTTTTAACTTTTTGAACCGGAACATCCAGTGCCTGTGCAACTTTTTCATCCGTTAATTTTTCCAATTCTTTTTCTGATAGAGTTTTAGAGAAATTTTTAATCCGGAGTGCCAACTCCAAAACTTCTCTCGGAACTTTTATCATAGAAACTTTATCACGCATATAGTGCTGCATTTCACCTACAATGAGATAACCGGCATATATTCTAAATTGTTTATTTTTATCAGGGTTGTATTTCTCGATTGCTTTTACAAGCCCGATAGAACCTGCCTGAATTAAATCTTCAACAGGGTCTTCAGCACGACGTGCTATTGAGTGAGCAATTTTTTTTACAATAGGCATCATTGCAACAACGATAAGGTTTTCTAATCGTTTTTTTTGAACTCTCTTTGTTGTAGCTCTATATGCATCAAGCCATTCTTGTATTTTTTGATAAATAGATTCTTCTGTTTGGGTATCCATACCTTTATCATATCACATAATTTATGATAATATAGTGGTATGAATTTTGAAGAGAAAACATTAACATCCGAATACGTGTATAACGGCAAAGTTATTGATGTAAGGCGTGATGATATAGAAGTTTCAAACGGGCACAAATCCGTAAGAGAAGTCGTTGAGCATTCAGGCGGGGTTACTATCCTTGCAGTAAAAGATAACGGAAACTTTTTATTTGTACGTCAGTATAGATACCCGATAAAATCGGTTTCGCTTGAACTTCCGGCGGGCAAATTAGAAAAAGGTGAAGACCCTGATTTTGCTGCAAAACGAGAATTGGAAGAAGAAACAGGTTACGTTGCAAAAAAATGGACAAAGCTCGGTCATATCTATACCTCGGTCGGATTTTGTGATGAAAAACTTTACCTGTATCTGGCTCAAGGTTTAAAATATAAACAAGTAAATCCTGACGAAGATGAGATTATAGAGTGTGAAGAATATACTCAAGCCGAAGTCTTTGACATGATTAATAACAACCAAATAACAGATGCAAAAACACTGTGTGCAATATTGAGAGCAAGAAAGTATCTAAACTATGATTAAACTTGTAGCAACAGATATTGACGGAACCATACTCGGAGAATCCGGAGAGTTTACTCCCGGAGTAAAAAATTGTATTAAAACAATGCAGGAGAAAGGTCTCAAAGTTGTAATCGTAACAGGCAGAATGTTTGCCGCAGCAAAACAAATTGCGAAAAGATTGAATCTTACAACTCCCGTTGTTGCATATCAGGGCGGAATGATAAAAAAGAGCGCTGAATCTGATGAGGTTTTGTACGATGCCTGTATTCCCGTTGATGATGTGAAACAAATTATCCGATGGGCAAGAGAGAATAATATTCATCTTAATTTGTACTCAAATGATATTTTATATGTTGAAGAGGATAACCCGACAATACAACAATACGCTTCAAGACAGAATCTTGATTATAAAATAGAACCTTTTGATGACATTGAATTGAGTCATGTCAATAAACTGCTGGCAATAGATTATACTGATGCAGAAAAAGTTACCGGCTGGATAAATGAACGCAGAAAAGCAATGCCGCATCTTTATATAGTCAAATCTACACCGCATTTTTGTGAGTTTTCAACACCTCAGGCAACAAAAGCCTGTGCGATAAGAGTTTTAAAGAAATATTGGAATCTAAAAGATGATGAAGTCTTAACAATCGGGGATCAGGATAATGATATTGAACTCTTGAAAGCCGGCGGAATAAGTGTTGCAATGGGAAATGCAACGGAAGAATTAAAAAAATATGCAGATTATATAACGGATACCGTTGATAATGACGGGTTTGTAAAAGCAATGGAGAAATTTGTATTATGTTTAAAATAGGACTCGGGTACGATATTCATAAACTGACTGAAGGCCGTGATTTAATAATAGGCGGTGTAAAAATTACTCACGAAAAAGGATTACTCGGACATTCTGATGCAGATGTACTGGTTCACGCTATTATTGATGCACTGTTAGGAGCTGCCGGCATGGCCGATATCGGGACTTTGTTTCCGGATACTGATCCTAAATACAAAGATGCGGACAGTATTGTATTAATGAAAAAAGTTTATGAACTTATAAAAAGTAAAGGGTATAAGATAAATAATATCGACAGCAATATTATTGCCCAAGCTCCTAAAATGATGCCTTATATTCCAAAGATGAAAGAAGTTATTGCAAAAACACTTGAATTGGAGATTGAAAATATATCTATCAAGGCAAAAACCAAAGAAAAACTTGATGCTGTGGGAGAAAAACTCGCAATAGAATCAAATGCTGCAGTATTACTTGAAAAGGAGAACAAATAATGAAATTTTTACATACAATGATAAGGGTAAAAGATATTGATGCATCTTTAAAATTTTATACGGAAGTTTTGAATATGAAACTCGATAAAAAGAAAAGACTTGAAGACTGCGAACTGTATTTCCTGACCGATGAAGAAAACACCGCACAAATAGAACTTACGTATAACGATGAAACCCCGGAAAACGGTTACGAAAACGGAACTTGTTTCGGACATTTTGCTTTTTCAGTAAAATCTTTAGACGAATTCACCGAAAAAATCAATAAATTAGGTTACAAATACCTTTATGAACCGTTTGACCTAAACGGTAAAGGAACAAGGATAGCATTCATCCAAGATCCCGACGGAAACGAAATCGAAATGATTGAAAAAGTGGTCTGGTAAGGTATGGGGGAGAAATAGTTTTTATGTAAAAATATTATAGGAAAAACGATATTTATTCATTATTCATCCTCTTTAAAATTTATTGTTTTTTCGGAATAAACATAAGCTTCTACATCTTGAATTAAAGGAAAAATTATAAGGTTGTCCTTTTTCTTTTTTAGCTTATTTTTTTTATTAATAGGATTTTTTATATAATCAAAAGATATTTTTTCTGCTTTAGTCAAAATAGATTCAAGTTGTTGAGAAATTTCTTCAAGAATTTGGAAATTAGTTTTAATTGTTTTGAATTTTTTTGATGAATGATTAAAATATTTTTTCATTATATATAAAATGCATTCCAGATTCCCTGATAAATTATTTGCTAATCCAGCCATATCGTGTAACTCATTTAACAGAAATTCATATTTTATTTTTATATCTAATTCTTGTTCTTTAAACATATAATTCCTTTTTTCTATCGCGTTCGCGAATGCGATAGGTTAATTTTACAACTAGAATCAAAAATATGCAAGGCAGAAAAGAAATAAAAGAAAATAAGAAAATTCTTTTAAATGTTTTAGGTAAAACAATAAAAGAACTAAGAGGAGAGCAAACACAGTTTCAGTTTGCCAGCGAAAATGATATTAGTACTGATATTATCAGTAAATGTGAACGTGGATTAAAAGATCCGCAATTTACAACATTATATAAACTTGCAGAAGGATTTAATTTAACCTTTACAGAATTTGCCTGTAAAATACAAGAAAATCTCCCAGAGGAGATTAGTCTTATTGAAAAATAGATAGAAAAGTTAATTTATTTTTGGGTCTATAAAAATTTCTCTCTTCGTAGTAGATAGTATATTCTTCTCCGGCGGGTCTTTCAGGCAGTGGTGGATTAGTATTGTAACAAAAACTTAACATATCCCTTTAAAAAGTCAAATATTTAAAACTTATATACTTTATATATATAAGAAAAATTAGGACGAGGAACAATTTAATAAGGGGTATAAAGTATGGCAATTGGGGCTAAAGATTTTATTGACAAATTGTTAGTAGAGAAATACGCGCAGGAAAAAGTAGACAACCACGACAATCTGGAGTCTAAATATTCTCCAAATGAAGTTATGGATGTAATGAATCTTGCATCAAATAACGCACTGAATTATTTGAAACTTGCACAAAGATTATCAATAGTCTGTTATGCCGTAAATGCTAAGGCTGCAAAATACGAACCCGTTGTTCTTGCACAGTAGCGGGAGTATAGCCGATTAAAAGTGTATAAATTACACTCTTGCTGTTTGCTGCTCTTTTATTAATGTTTCCAATTCTTTAACCATGACATCACGATAAATATCACAATTAAGTTCTGATTTAGCCTCAAAACGAAGAGTGAAAACCGGTTCGGTGTTGCTTTGTCTTACAAGAGCAAACCCGCCGTCAAAAACTATTCTCATCCCATCTAATGTAATTATATCTTTTATTTCATCGCCGAATGCATTTTTATTATTTTTTACAAAATTTTCAAACCCGGCAAGAACGGATTTTTTTAGTTCGTTCGGGCAAGGAAGTCTGAGTTCCGGAGAAGAATAAACCGCGCTAAACGGTGCCAGTAAATCTTCTATCGTAAAATCAGGGTTTTGAATTTTTTGTTTTGCAAGAATTTCAATAATTCTGCATCCTGCATATATTGCATCATCAAACCCGTAATAACGGTCTTTAAAGAATGTATGACCGCTCATTTCGCCTGCCAAAACCGCTCCGGTTTCTTTCATTTTGCTTTTTATATAGCCGTGTCCTGTTTTGCACATAACAGCTTTTCCGCCGAGTTTATTAATTGTGTCAAATAAAACCTGCGAACACTTAACTTCTGATACTATAACTGGTGAAATATTTTTCTTTTTATACTGTTCTATAACATCTATTGCATAAATTAAAAGCAGTTTATCTCCGGTCAAGTGGTTTCCTTCAGAATCAACTATCCCTATTCTGTCGCTGTCACCGTCAAAAGCGATACCAATATCTGCTTTTTCTGCAATAACGGCTTTCTTTAAGTCTTCAAGGTTTTTAGGGTCGCTCGGGTTTGGATGGTGGTTAGGGAATCTGCCGTCAGGAGTTGAGAATAATTCTACAACTTTGCATCCAAGTTCTCTGTATAATTGCGGTGCAACGATACCGCCTGTTGCATTGCCGCTGTCAACTACAACTTTAATATTCCCGTGAATAAGTCTTGAAAGATTTGAAAATTCACCTTTCATTTCCGTTATATAGTCGTGAATTAAATCGTATTCTTTTAATTGACCTTCTTGTACTGTTGGCGATTGTATTCTGTATTCAGCCTCAGTCAGAGCTTTAACATCTTTAATTTGTTCTTCGTTTAATGTTTGGTGTCCGTATGTCATCTTTAAACCGTTATATTGGCTCGGGTTGTGGCTTGCAGTTACAATCAATGCCCCGAGAATAGGTCTGTTGTTTGTTAAAAACTTTGGAACTCCTGCAGCTTCCGAGTAATATCCGATAGGAGTCGGCGCAAGTCCTAAATCAACAACATTTGCTCCGGTTGATAAAATTCCTTTTATAAGAGCTTCAGATAATGACGGAGAATGTGTTCTTGCATCACGGCAAACGGTTATCCAGATATTAGGATTTAATTCTCCTGATTGGTTTGAAACGTATTTAACAAAAGCCTTACCTGTATAGTAATAAAGTTCTTCTGTTATGTCTTCGTTATAAATCCCTCTAATATCATTTTTGCCGAATGCACTTAAAGATAACATCTTAATCTCCTATATTTACCAACGTACTACTTTTAAGTATAATTTAGTATAAATATGGAGAAGTTTCAATCAAACATTAACAAAAATGATAAATTTGCGGCACTGATTTTTATACTGCCTGCCCTTTTAGGAACTTTGATTTTTATTGTGATACCTGTTATATTTTCATTTTCTTTGAGCTTTGTAAACTGGGATTTACTCTCTCCGATGAGTTTTGCGGGGCTTAATAACTATAAAGATGTTCTGACTGATTCATCTTTTTTGCAGGTTTTGTCAAACACATTTGTTTTTGCAATATCAACCTCCGTGTTTGCGGTAATTATACCTTTAATACTGGCATGTATTTTGAATACAAAAATAAGAGGCAGCAATTTTTATAAAACTGCATATTTTCTGCCGTTTATTACACCGATGATTGTTATAGCTATTGTCTGGCAGTGGATTTTTGACCCGAATATCGGGCTTTTGAATCAGTTGTTCCATCTTAATATTAAATGGCTTTACGATGTTCGTTTTGCAATGCCGGCATTGATTGCCGTATCTGTATGGAAATTAATCGGATACAATATGATAATATTTTTATCCGGCTTATCGGCAATAAACCAGGAGGTATTAGAGGCTGCAAAAATAGACGGTGCAAATGCATGGCAGACGTTTAAAAATGTGACAGTGCCGCTTTTGAGTCCGACAATATTTTTTGTGATTGTTATAACAACAATATCATCGTTTCAAGTTTTTGATTTAATTTATATTATGACTGAAGGCGGGCCTGGTAACAGTACCATGGTTATGGTTTATTCTATATACAAATATGCTTTTGAGTTCTTTGATGTCGGAAAAGCCAGTGCAATAGCGTATATCCTCTTTGGGATTATATTTGTACTGGTTCTGTGTCAATGGAAATTGAGAAAAAAGATAGTTTATAATGAAGAGTAAACGTAATTGTACTATACAAAACTTAAACAACTACTTGAAATTGTTTTATCTTTTGTATACGATTGAAAAGAGCGGTGTGGACTCGCTAATTTTGTACTAGATTATGTAAATATAAGGAATAGCAACAATGAATCCTATTATTAAAAACTTAGAAGAACAATATAAAAAGAGTGATATTCCTGCTATAAATCCTGGTGATACAGTAAAAGTATTTGTAAGAATTGTAGAAGGAAACAAAGAAAGAATTCAGGCTTTCGAAGGAACTGTTATTAAAGAACACGGTTCAGGTCTTAACAAAACTATTACAGTTAGAAAAGTATTCCAAGGTATTGGTGTAGAAAGAGTATTCTTACTTCACTCTCCAAGAATTGATAAAATTACTGTTCTAAGACGCGGTGATGTTAGACGTTCTAAATTATACTACTTAAGAGAACGTTCAGGTAAAGCTACACGTATCAGAGAAAAAATTGAAAAAAGATAAGTTACATATTCATTGGTATCCGGGGCATATTGCAAAAGCTGAAAAAGCCCTCAAAGAGAAATTAAATCTCGTTGATGTTGTGATAGAAGTTTTAGATGCTCGATTGCCAATAAGTAGCAGTTATAATGACATAAAGAAGCTTTTGGGTGACAAACCAAGGCTTCTTTTGTTAAATAAATCAGATCTTGTCGATAAAGAAGAATTAAAATTCTGGATAAAACATATTGAAAATGAAACAAAATGCCCAGTTCTCTCTGTTGACACAAAGTCTTTTAAATTTGTATCTCAAATAGAAAAAATAGTACAAAAATTAAGCGAACCGCGTATTCAAGCAATTATGGCAAAAGGTTTGCTGAGGCGTCCGGCTCGTGTTGTTGTTGTTGGTTTGCCGAATGTCGGAAAATCAAGTATCATTAACAAACTAACACGTTCATCCAAAACAAAAGTAGGCGCAAAAGCAGGTGTAACCCGTCAGCAGCAGTGGGTTAGAATTAATCCCAATATTGACCTGCTAGATACTCCGGGGATTATTCCAATGAAACAGGATGATCAGGTGCGCGCGAAAAAACTTGCGTTTGTAAATTCCGTCTCAGAAAATGCATACTCCTCCGAAATAATTGCCAAAGAACTTTTGGAAATCGTATCAGGTACAGAAAAATACTCACAAAGTTTTAAGGAATATTATAAAACAGACGAATTAACACTTGAATCTATTGCACAAAAAAGAAACTGGCTTAAAAACTCCGCAGAACCTGATACCGAAAGATGTTCTCAATATATTCTGAAAGATTTTCGTGACGGGAAAATTGGCAAATTTATTCTTGATAGTATAGATTAGTTATAGAAAGTTATATTATTCAAATAACAAAAGAGAGGATGATAAAAAATCATCCTCTCTTTTAAATAAGTTTTTAATTAAACAGCTTTTTGAACTTTTCCGGCTTTTAAGCAAGATGTACAAACTGTCATCTTTTTAGTTCCGCCGTTTGTAGCAACCTTAACTGTTTGCAAGTTAGGAGTTTGACGGTGAACAATTTGCTTATGAGAAAATGTTAATTTTGCTGCTTTAAGTGGAGTTTTTCCACAAATTTCACATTGTTTTGACATAATAAATCTTCCTTATTTCCTAGTGTATTACTAAAATACCCTAAAGATATCTATTTTACAAGTGTTTTTAGAAGTTTTGTTAAAAATAATTAATTTTCAACATATTCTTTTAAACGTTTGCTGCGGTTTGGATGACGTAATTTTCTTAAAGCTTTAGCTTCAATCTGTCTGATACGTTCTCTTGTAACTCCGAATAGTTGTCCGACTTCTTCTAAAGTTCTTTGACGGCCATCGTCCATACCGAAACGTAATCTTAGAACGTCACGTTCACGAGGAGAAAGGGTGCAGAGAACTTCTGCCAAATCTTCTCTTAATAATTCGGAGGCAACGGTCTTAATAGGTGCATCAGCTTCTTTATCTTCAATAAAATCACCTAATCGGGAATCTTCTTCTTTACCGATTGGAGTTTCAAGAGATAAAGGTTCTTGCGCGATTTTAACAATTTCTCTAAGTTTAGAAATTGAAACTCCCATTTCTGTTGCTAATTCTTCTTCGGTTGGCTTTCTGGAAAGTTCTTGTGCTAATCTTCTTGTAACTTTCTTTAGTTTATTGATTGTTTCAACCATGTGAACAGGAATACGAATAGTTCTTGCTTGATCTGCAATAGCTCTTGTAATAGCCTGTCTAATCCACCAGGTTGCATAGGTTGAGAATTTGAACCCTCTTTCGTGGTCGAATTTTTCAGCGGCACGAATAAGTCCCAAGTTTCCTTCTTGAATAAGGTCTAAGAATAACATACCGCGGCCTACGTATTTTTTAGCAATACTTACAACAAGTCTTAAGTTTGCTTGAACCAATTTTCTTTTTGCAATAGCACCCGGAGTACCGCCCTGGATAATCTTGCGTGCCAATTCAATTTCTTCGTTAGTTGTTAAAAGTTTAATTCTTCCGATTTCTCTTAAATATAATCTGACAGGATCTTCAACTGCAACACCTTTTGGTACTTCAAGAGATGATTCTGATTCTACAATTGATGAGTCATCAGACATATAAATATCGGATGATTTATGTTCCATTTTGGTAGTTATAATATCTTCAATATTGTCAGTTGCAATATCTTCAGTCATAAATCCTGCATCAAGATCTTTGTCTGTTTCAAAATCTAAAACATCAAGATTATCTTCAGGGTCTACTACACTAACAATTGATGAATTTGGTTCTCTTTTTTGGTTCATTTATTATCTCCAGTCCTTAACTTAATTTTATCTCTAAGTTGCATTTGTAATTTTAACGCTTCTACATCATCATCATTTACTGAGGTGTACAACTTTTTCATTTCTTCTGCAGATTCCGCATCTTTAATTTGTTTAATCTTTTTGACTATTTCTTGAATGGTTTTTTCTAAACCTTCCGCCGGTAAACCTTTGTATGCTTCTGCGAGATATATTAAATCAGTTATTATTTTACTTGTTTCTTCGTCCTCAATAAACTCTGTATATAATTGTTCAACTAATTCCCTGACATTATTTACGATACATAAAAATTTGTCAATTGTAGTTTTTACAATTATTAACTTTTCATCCGAGAATACGTCGGGGGGCACCATTTCACTTATTTGTTTAAGCGAGAAGGGGTTTCCGTCTATAAGAAAAACGCTCAATAAATTTTTTTGTGCATTTATACTTATTTGTGAAGATTTTGTTACATTTGTCTGTACAACTGTTGGTATAACAGGTATAGAATCTTCTACGGCAAATTTTTTCAATTCTTTGAATAAAATTGATTCACTTACGTCAAGTGTACTAGATACAATTTTTACGTACTCTCCCTGTATAACTTTGTTATTTATTTCCGCCAAAATCGGTAAAACTTCGCCAACAAGGTGTGATTTTTCCTGCGGAGTTTTCATGCCATGCTTTTGTTTAAGTATTGTGTTTAATTGAAAATCCAATAATAACGGAGCATTCTTAATGTATTTTTTGTATTCTTCTGCTCCGACTGAACGGATGAATTCGTCCGGATCTTTTCCTTCCGGCGGAGATATTACTCTGATTTCACAAGAGTATTTATCATCACTTGTTTCAAGGTGGCTTTCGTCAAATTGTTTTATGTTCCCTAAAGATTTAAATGTTTCTTTTATGATTTCACCGCCTCTGTTAGTTGCTTTAACGCCTGCGGAATCTGTATCAAAAGATAAATAAATTCTTCTTGATTTGGTATATCTGGACAAAAGTTTGACATGCTCTGATGTAAATGCTGTTCCGCAAGAGGCAACACAGTTTTTGATTCCGTGTGCTTGAGTTGATATTACATCAAAATAACCTTCCATAATAATAACTGCATCTTCTTCCTGTATGGTATCTTTTGCAGTATACAGACCGTATAAAAGTTTACTTTTATTATATATAAGTGAATCTGACGAATTCAGATATTTAGGATTTTGTCCCTCATCAACCGCACGGGCTCCGAAGGCTACGTACTCTCCGTTTTCGTTTTGAATAGGTATAATTATTCTGTTCCTAAACCTGTCTATCCAGCCGCCTTTGTTGCTTTTCAGGATAAGCCCCGCTTTTTCCAATACTTCATCAGAAAATTTCGTTTTTAAACTATCATACAAATCGTGGTAATGATTCGGCGCCCAGCCGAGTGAAAATGTTTTTATAATATTTTCATCAATATCACGGGATGATAAATATCTCATTGCTTTTGATGCATCTTCATCCGTTTTTAATTTTTCCTGATAGAATTTTGCAGCTTCTTTGCAGGCTTTTTTCATGTCATCTTTAAGAGTTTTTGCTTCCGGATTAGAGTGATAATTTTTAGGCATTTCAATGCCAAATTGTTCCGCAAGTTCTGCAATAACTTCTTTAAATTCTTTGTTCTCTGTTTTTACAATAAATGTCAGAGCATCACCGCCTGCGCCGCAGCTGAAACATTTATATATTCCTTTGGACGGACTGACACTTAATGAAGGTTTTTTATCGTTATGAAACGGGCATAATCCCCAATAGTTTGCTCCTGATTTTTTCAGGACGACTTTTTTTGAGATTACATCAACGATATCCAACCTATCCTTAATCTGTGATATTACTTCTTCATAAGAATTTGCCATATTAATATGGTAACACCAACAAAATTTAAGGTAAAATTTTTTCATCCTGCCGGTTGATAATTTAAAGTTTTAAATATAAAAAATAACTGCAAAAGTTATTGATAAACCTTTGCAGTTAATAAGTAAATAAAGATAAATAGTGTTAATAAATTATTTTACATAAAATTCTGCATCAACAGATGCGTTTAATTGAACTTTACCTGCTTCAATCGGTGTAGCAGCTGTGCTGTTTGCTGCAGCAGAATCTAATGCGGCAGCTTTGTATAATCTTACACCGTTTGCACCTTGTTGATAAACATTAACTCTTAAAGATTTAATACCGGCAACTTTTTGGTTTAGTGCTGCGGCTGTTGTTTTGGCTTGATTTTTAGCTTTGGCTAACGCTGCATTTGTAATTTCTGCAGCATACTGGTCTTGGTTTTCTAATGTCATAGATACACCGCTTACATTTGATACATTGTTTTTAATTGCTGTATCAATTAGTTTGGAAACCATTGATGTATCAGACGTTTTTACAACTATAGAATTTATAGCTGTGTAATTTTTAATTGTTTTGTCATCAGAATTTTTATTATATTTATAGTTTGGTCTTAAATTATAATTTCTTGTTTGGATGTCAGACTTTTTGTCGGATGATAATTCTTGTTTAAGTGCTGCTATTACTTTAGATGTTATTTGGCTGTTTCTTTCTGCAGCTCTTTTGGAATCAACGTCAGTTGTTTCTACCGCAAAAGTTATATTTGCAGTATTTGGTGCAATCTCTCTAGACTCAGTTGCATTAACAGAAATATAACCCATATTTTTTTGTACAACGGTCATTGCAGATGTCGAAATACAAGGTGTTGCAGCTAGTGCAAGTGCTAACATAATTAATAATTTTTTCATCATACTCTCCTAATTATTCTATTCGACAATATTATCAAATGAATCTTATAAAAAATCAAGCTGCAAAAATCTATAGCCGTTTATTATTCTTTTGTCGAATGTAAATTTTTGTATCTTTTAATGAAAACTATTTGAAAATGAGTTATAATAAGTGTGTTGATGATTTAAAGGATTGTGTGTGTATAATTTGTTGGTCTCAGCAAGATATCCTGTATGGAATCCAACATCTGTAGATTACAGATGCAGCCCCAAACCCCTTAGATTGCAGCAGGACACATTTATTAAATCTTCGCCTGTCAGTTTTAAGTCGGCGACATCTAATAGTGCGCCTTTAAAAACATTAAGAGGGTTAATTGATCCATATAGCGGTATTACTATGCTTGCCAAAGATGAATTAAATGCGGCTGAAAGTATTCTGAGTAAATGTTATGATGCAAAATCAGCGGTAAAAGTTTTGTCAAGGTATGCTGCCAACAACAATCTTCTGCCTACAGAAAAGAAAATGTTTTATATTTTTAAGAATTATGCAAAGAAAAATCCAAATGGAACATTTGTTGATTGTTTAAATGGGTTGCGGTCGGAAGCAAGAAAAAAACTAATGCTGGAAGAATTTGATGTCCTCGATTCGGTTGATGACTTATCAAGAAATATGAATACAGACTTGGCACTTGCTGTAAGACACAAAACCACAAAATGCAGGGATATTATTCTGCAGGATAATCCGGAAAATCCTTTTAAGAGAAAAACTCTATTAAACTCTCTTGAAGAAATTCCGCATAAACCATCCGAAAATAAACTTATAGAAGATTTGAAACAAAGAATTGAATATTTGCCTACTTCCGGTACAAGTGTGAATGCTTTTATTGTTAAATATACAAACCCAAACGATAAAAGAAAACATACAGAAATTGCCAAACGTCTTTTGCGCCCTTCGGTACAATCGGCAGAACATATTCACCCTGATTCTTTAGGAGGTGCAAATTCTCTGGGTAATTTTATACTGACATCAGCCGGCAGAAATTCAGAAAGAGGGAATATGTCCTTGGAAGAATTTATTAAAAAATATCCTGATATCCCAAAATATACTCAAATGCATGCGGAACAGATATTTGATAATATTCATAAAGGAAAGCTTAAAGGGCATGAGGATTACCCGTATCTGTTGAAAGAGTCATTGTATAATGAATCAAAGGGGTTGATTAATATTAATACGTATTCTTATAAATATTCACGAGAAAAAGCCCAAAAAATGGTAGATTCGTATAATAATAAAAATATTAAAACAAATTTATCTGTAAATAAATCCTGTCAATACTGAATTTTAACCCCTATTTGTAACGAAATGTAACAAAAGAGAGTAAAAAATTAAAGATTTAAAAAAGTGATGCCGTAATAGTTGGTATACGGATGGGGATCCGTAGGAACAATTAGGAAAAGGAGTAACATTATGGGTTTAGCAGCATCACAAGCGCGCTTATTGTCATTGACAGCCAGAATGCATGACATTGAGTACAAAGCGCAAAAATTGGAAGCACAAAAGCTTCAAATGGCAAATCAGTCACAACAAGTTTATCAAGAGTACGAAGACGCTCTTAACATGCAAAAGATTCAGTACAAAGTTATTGGTTCAGACGGTTCAGCATACTTCAAAGATGCAACAGTCAAGGCATTAGTAACAGCAACTGGCGAAGCAAAATCAGATTACATTATGCACAATATTGCAACTAATCAAATGTATTGTACACGTGAAATGATAACTGCATTAGAAACAGCTAAGAATACAACACCAAAAGATAATGGAGACGGTACATATTCAATCACTGGTGTTCCGGGTACTTATACAACAGAAGATGATGCAAAAGCAGGAGCATTTGCAGTAGAAATGGGTGATACACTCGGTTCATCTTCATCATACAAAACACTATATTTTGAAATGATTGAATGTATTAATAAACATGGTGGCGATGCACAACAAGCATTTATTGCAGTTGATAAAACCGCAGCTGAAGATGCAACATACGGTGCAACACCGGAAGAAATGTCACAATTCACCAGTGCCGAATACTTAACCAACATGATTAACGAAGGTTTCATCGTACTTCACAAACTCACAGGTGACAATATCACAGGTGCCGCAGATGAAGTAAACGTAGCCGTTGACCCTTCATTGCAACAGGTAGCTGATGAAACAGATCTTAAGAAGGCCGAAGCTAAATACGAAGCTGATATGGCTAAGATTAACGCAAAAGATAAGAAATTCGATACAGATATCGCAGCTTTAGAACAAGAAAGAAACGCAATCAAAACTGAAATCGATACGTTGAAGACAGTCGCAAAAGACAACGTAGAACGTACATTCAAGTTATTCAGTTAATGGAATTAGGTAAAGGTAGAGACAGGGTAACTATACCCTTCTCTCACCCGAGCCGGCCTGAGGGATTACTATGTCCCGAAACAAAAAAAGATTGCTCTTTGATAAACTGCATAAAAGATTTGAGAATGGTTGTTTCAACAAGAAACGTAAAATAACTTCTCTCCTGTATCACAGAATAACTATGTCTAAATCAGGAAATTAAAAGAAATAAATATCCGCTCAATACGTATTGCAGAAAATCAGGTTCAATTAAAAGCGAGAAATAAAATAAATGAAACAATTAAAGAGAAAAATTAAATAGAAGCAAGTTTAGTAAACAAGGTGGATTAATGCGGATGCGTTAATTAACCGAGGGAGTCGAGGTTTCCCCGAACTTCAAACAAAACTCCCATACGATGCTAAAAGTTCCTATAATTTCCTTTTTCTTATTCCTAATTAATAATTGCCACTGTCCTAAAACAGATGGCATTTTTTTTGTTTTTAATCATGTTACGACTAACTTCCGGTTTGGTGTGCCACGTAGAATTTCAAACTAAACCAAATATATTTACCCCCACCAAACCATTCTGTTCATTTTATTTTGTTTTTAATTAGGAATAAGAAAAGATTTGTAATACGGTTCGCAGAAACTGCGTTTCTGACTCACCTGCCTCTATTCAAAATGATACTTAATCATTTTGAACAGAGTTCTTCTAATTAATTGCCGTTACCATCAAGGTCACGGCTTTTTATTTTTGGCAAGTGATTAGGTGACTGGGAGATTAAGTGATTAAGCAGGTGAATCGTGAGTAGTGATTAGTGAGCAGACGTCATTACGAGGAGGGGTAAATGTGGAAATAAAAATTAAAGTTGTATTATTTACTCCCGACGAAGTAATCTTTTTGTAAGTGATTAAGTGATTAAGATATTCCGATGCGTTCGACAATGCGATCCTTCACATTCGTTCAGGACGACGAAAAACCTGTCATTCTGAGGGTAAACCCCGAAGAATCTCTTTTTGGGACAAGTGATTGGGAGATTAAGTGATTAAGCAGGTGAATCGTGAGTAGTGATTAGTGAGCAGACGTCATTACGAGGAGGGGTAAATGTGGAAATAAAAATTAAAGTTGTATTATTTACTCCCGACGAAGTAATCTTTTTGTAAGTGACTAAGAAATTTCGATGCGTTCGACAATGCGGTCCTTCACATTCGTTCAGGACGACGAAAACCAGTCATTCTGAGGGTAAAACCCGAAGAATCTCTTTTTTGGGGCAAGTGATTAGGGGAGTAGAAAAGCAGCTGAGGAATTAAGCAGCTACGCAGCTAGGATGACTGGTTACGAATATTACAATAATTTCGCCTAACAGCTTAACTTCATAGCCACTTATCTCCTTTCTTCAATGAGTAAGCGCAATTTCAACCCAATATTATTTCCCCCTATTTCCCCCTATTTACCCCCCCCAATCTTACCATTTTTATTATTTATTGTGTTAATATTATTTTATGAGAATAAAAGAAAGATTTAGTATATTAACAGGTGATTTATTCGGCGGAATTAATTCCGCAATAATTACGCTTCCGCAGGCTTTAGCATTTGGTGTAGCAACAGGTTTTGGCGCAAGTGCAGGGTTATGGGGGGCAATTATTTTATGTTTGGTTGCAGGATTACTGGGACCAAGAATCCCTATTGTATCAGGAACAACTGGGCCGGTTGCAATCGTTGTAGCTTCCATGATGACAGCGTTAGGTTATGATATCAGAGCTGCGGTTACTATTTTGATTATGGCTGCAGTGTTTCAATTCATTGCTGCATTAACAACCCTTCCTTCTGTTGTTAAATACGTTCCTTATCCTGTAATATCAGGATTTATGAATGGGGTTGGCGTGATAATTATTATTCTGCAGCTTAATCCTTTGATGGGGCATAAAACGTTATCTTCCACTCTTGATACTTTAATAAATATGCATAATTCTATTCTGAACGTTAATCCTGATGCATTATTAATAGGGGTGATTACTTTATTAATTGTATTTGGAATCCCGAAGAAAATTAATAAAATAATTCCTTCTCAAATTCTTGCATTGATTTTAGCAACATTTATTTCAATAAAAATGGGATTGAATATTGACAGAATATCAAATGTATCAGTTTCTTTTCCTGCATTGGTTCAGCCTTATTTTGATATAAATAAAATAATAAAATATATCCCGTATGCCTTAACTTTGACGGTTGTATTCTCTGCAGAATCATTATTAACCGGATTGGTATCAGATTCTATTATGAAAACAAAATCCAGTCCTAAACATATACTGTCAGCATTGGGTATCGGAAATTTTGTTTGCGGTTTAACCGGTTCACTCGGCGGCTCTGCTGCGACAATGAGAACGGTTGCTGCATTAAATTCCGGTTCAACGACAAGGTTGACTACCTTAATTAATCCTTTGATTTTATTAATACTTTTATTTTGCTGTTCCGGGTTTGTTGCACAAATTCCGCTTGCTGTTCTGGCCGGGATTTTAATAAAAATAGGTTATGACATACTCGATATGAAATTTATAAAAGTTCTCCGCTATGCGCCGAAAGACGATTTGTTAATATTATTTGTAGTGTTTTTACTGACAGTATTTTATAACCTTATATTTGCTGTTGGTGCCGGAATTACTCTTGCGGCGTTGTTGTATGCAAAACGGGTTGCAGATAAAGCCAAAACTGTTCATAAAAAGGTATATGATGCTGATATTATGCAGATGGAAAGAATATTGGAACGAGATTATAAACACAAAATACGTGTTGTTCATATTGAAGGTCAGTTTTTCTTCGGTTCCGCAACACAACTGGTATCACATTTTGATGATGTTTTAGGTACGGAATATCTTATATTGAATTATGATGCGGATGATTTGCTTGATATTTCTGCCGTATTTGCTCTTGAAGATATAATTGTAAGATTAAAATCCCAGCATATTAAAGTTATTTTAGTTTCTAATAAAGATGTTGTTTCTCAATTGGATTCATTATCAATAATAAATCAGATAGGGTATGATAATGTGTTTTATGATGAAAATTCTGCAATAGATTATGCAAAATCAAAACTTAAGTATTAGTTAAGCAAATAAATTATCCATCGGGTCTTTAAGTAAATTTTGTATCATAATTTTCTTTTCGCCCCGGCTGTTTTCAAGAACAAAATAAGTTGTTTTTGAATGATTTTTGGGGTTCCTTCTTGTTTGAATAGATATTTTATTTATTTCATTAGGATATTGTTTGTCAATTTTTTTTAATACGGAAACAATCCTTTTTGTCGGATTATTATTCTTATTCAGATTATCAATCATATATAAAGGTAATCGTTCCATAAAGTTATCATTTTGTAATGTTTTTGATTTTTTTATTGTTTTGTCAATAAGTTTTATATTTTTTCTGACCTTTTCGACATTCACTATTGCCTGTTTGATATTATCAACAAAACGGCGTGCAAAATTTTCATTCTCAACCATTCTTCGTGCAGAACGTTCCGGAATATCTGTTGAGATTTTCCCTGTTTTATCGGTTACTGTCGTGATTAAGTTTAATTGATTACTATCTAAACGTGGATTAATTGTGACAGTTGATTCTTCTTTCAGGTTTGAAAGATTTTTAACTTGTCTCAACGTTTGTTTTAGGGCGTTTTTGTTCGTTTTATCCGCAAAAAAACGGTCAAAAATCATACCTTCACGGATGTTATATTTGTTGGTATTTATACGTGCTTTGAACGATACATTATCCATAGGTATAGTTATACCGTATTTTTAATTATTTGACAATCTTTTTTGCATAATTGTAATATTCGTTACCTTTAATGTTTTTAATATTCTTATATATTTCTTCTTTGGTTAAGTATCCCATACGGTATGCAATCTCTTCCAGGCAGGCAATTTTAATCCCTTGATTTTCTTCAATTGTCTGGATGTATAAACTTGCCTGTAATAAAGAATGATGTGTTCCTGTATCAAGCCAGGCAAAACCGCGTCCTAATTTATTAACTGTTAATTGATTCTTTTCAAGATAGATTTTATTCAAATCTGTAATTTCATATTCGCCTCTCTTGGAAGGTTTTAAGTTTTTAGCATATTCAACAACTTTGTTATCATAAAAATAAAGTCCTGTTACTGCATAATCAGATTTTGGATTTTGCGGTTTTTCTTCAATAGAAATAGCCTTGTTATTCTCATCAAATTCCACAACTCCGAATCTTTGAGGATCTTTTACCTGATAACCGAATACTGCGGCTCCGCCGTTTTGTTCAATATTTTTAATTGTAGAATGCAGCATTCCTGAGAATCCTTGTCCGTAAAAAATGTTATCACCTAAGATTAAAGCGGCAGAATCATTCCCGATAAATTCTTCTCCGAGAACAAAGGCTTGTGCCAAACCGTCTGGTGATGGTTGCTCTTTGTATTCAAAATGTATACCGAATTGATGTCCGTCGCCCAATAGCTTTTTAAAGTTTGGCAAATCCTGCGGAGTAGAAATTATTAAAATTTCCCTTATTCCGGCAAGCATAAAAACAGATATCGGATGGTAAATCATCGGTTTATCATAAACCGGCAGCAATTGTTTTGATACGACCATTGTACTGGGATAAAGCCTTGTTCCGGCACCTCCTGCTAGAATTATTCCTTTCATCTATACTAAACTCACTTTCTTCGCTTCAATTTGCTCTATCCATTTCTGGTTGTTTAAATACCAGTCAATAGTTAATTTGATTCCTTCTTCAAATGTTAAAGACGGTTTCCAGCCAAGTTCCGAAGTTATTTTATCATTTGATATTGCATAACGTCTGTCATGTCCCAATCTGTCTTGGACGTATTCAATAGATGATTCATCTTTACCCATTGCATCAAGAATTAAATGTGTTATTTCAAGATTTGTTTTTTCATTGTGTCCGCCGATATTATATACTTCACCGATTTTTCCTTTATGTAATACAACATCAATTGCTTCACAATGATCATAAACGTATAACCAGTCTCTGACATTCAAGCCGTCACCATATACCGGAACTTTTTCGCCTTTTAAAAGTTTTGATATAAAGAACGGTATTAATTTTTCAGGATACTGATACGGACCATAGTTATTTGAACATCTGGTATTTAAAACAGGCAGTTTATAAGTTTCAAAATATGCTCTTGTCAGCATATCCGCACTTGCTTTTGATGCAGAATACGGGCTGTTTGGAGCAAGCGGAGTTGTTTCATAAAAGTAGCCGGTTTTACCGAGTGTTCCGTATACTTCGTCTGTTGAAACCTGCAGATATCTCTCAATTCCGAGTTCTTTTGATGCTTGTAACAGATTTAAAGTCCCCTGAACGTTTGTTTCTATAAAAATTTCAGGGTTTGTAATTGAACGGTCAACATGTGATTCTGCCGCAAAATTAATTACACAATCACATTCTGCGATTAACTCTCTTGCAAGTTTTTTATCGCAAATATTTCCTTTTATAAATGTATAATTCGGATTATTTTTGATATCATCCAAATTTTCAATATTTCCGGCATAAGTTAGTGCATCAAGATTTATAATTTTATAATCAGGATGCTTATTCAGTATATGTCTTACAAAACAGCTGCCTATAAAACCTGCACCGCCTGTTACTAATATTCTCATTTGTTACCTCCGCGAATGGTATTTGTTTGTCTGGTATCCTCTCTGTTTATTGTAACAGAAATACCAAGTATTCTAAAAATATGCCGGCTTCTTGTTTTTTCGTATGATAATAAACGGTTGAATAAAGTAAGAGTATGTTTTCGGTAATAACTTGCTTCTTGTTCAACCTCTTTACTAAACTCTTTTGATGACAATGAGCCGTAGTGATACATCTTTAAACCTTCAATAACGTAATTCTTTTTGTGATGTTTTTTATTTTGAAATACCAGATAATCATCCCCAAAGAATACTTTTAAATCGGCTGGAATTTCATAAAAACTGTTTTTATGAAGAAACATCATTACACCAAAATTGAACGTCGTAAATGATGTTTCTTCCAATCTATACGAAGTATTTGTTATTTTTTCAGGTTCGTATGATTTGTTTATCATTGAATATCCGTTTGTGCCGATAATCCCGATTTTTTCAGAGATGTCATTTATTATCTTTGAACAAAACCCTTGAGGAATACAGATATCATCGTTTAATATTCCAAGATAATCATATTTTGCTTCTTTTACTCCTAAATTCCAGCTTGGATTAACAAATAAATTTTGTTCAGGAATTATTATGCGGACTTTATCATTATCAAAGTTAAAACCTTTGGTTGAATTATCAATAACAATAATTTCGCCGACAACAGAATCGCTAACCAGAGTGTTTAATAACTGGTTAAGAAATTCCAAATTCTTTTGTAGTGTCGGGATTATTATTGATAATTTTTTATCCATGGAATAATTCTTTCAATGTTTTTTGTTTTGTGTCTTTTTCACTTAATATCGGTTCAAAATCTATACCCCAATCGATATTAATCGTTTCGTCGTTCCATATAATACCGCAATCTGCTTGTGGAGCATACTCTCCGCTTGCTTTGTAGATTAATTCTGCAGTGTCTGATAAAACAACAAAACCGTGTGCAAACCCGTCCGGAATGAATAACATATGTTTATTATCTTCTGAAAGTTCAACCTTTACATATTTCCCAAATGTTTTGGATTCCGGTCTTATATCAACGGCAACATCGTAAATTCTGCCTCTTGTACATCTGACAAGTTTAGCCTGTCCGTAAGGTGCCTTTTGGAAATGCAACCCTCTTAAAACATGTGCGGTCGATTTAGAATGGTTATCCTGATTAAATTCGACGGTTATTCCGTTGGCTTGAAATTCAGATTTTTTGTATGATTCCATAAAAAAGCCTCTGTTGTCTCCAAAGACTTTTGGTTTTACTAAAATTACATCTTCTATATTTTGTTTTTCAAATTCAAAACTCATAACTATACTCCATTTTATTATTATACCATCAAGATTTAGCTTATATCTTAATATTAACAATTCTTTATGAAGATGATATGATTGCTTTATGGTTAATGTAGAAGATATTCAAAAATATGAATTGTATTTGCAATTCTTGGATAAAAAACTCAGTAGTTTTTTCGAGGAGCAGGCACCTTACATACATTGTAAAGAAGGATGTTCTTTTTGCTGCGAAAAAGGAGAATACCCGTTTTCTGAGATTGAATTTGCGTATCTTATGATTGGGGTAAGGACTTTAGATGCAGAAACCGTGAAATTAATTGAAAATAATATTCTTCAAATAAAAAAACAAAAAGAAAAGTATAAATCCGATAAACCTTTTATGTATCAATGTCCGTTTTTAATAAATAAAAAATGCAGTCTATATAATTTTAGGGGGATAATTTGCCGTTCTCACGGGCTGGCATTTTTTAGTAAAGAAGGAAAGCTTCTTGTGCCGGCATGTGTGGATTTGGGGTTAAATTATTCAAGTGTATACGATTTTGAAACTCAAACCATTTCGGATGAAAAATATAAGCAGTCCGGAATTAAGCAAGAACCTTTGGCACATAATGTCGGGATTCATTATTTAACAAACAATGATTATTTGCAATCAATCGGGTTAGATTTTGGTGAAATTAAGCCAATGTTAGATTGGATTCCATAGTTTCTAAAAATTGCATTTATTATATAATATAAGTATTATGTTTCCGTTATTTTTGAGAAAGTTTAATATATTAAAAAAACAAAATACCAAGCCTGTACAGCGACAAATTAAAAGTGTACAGACTAAACCGTTGCAAAAAGATTTCCGCTGTACTAAAGATTTATTTTCCTATGCTAAAAAAAGATGTATTGATGCACTTAATAATGAAGCACCATATGAACATGTTGTTATTGCGGATATAAAAAAGAATAAAGTGTTGACAGAATTTATAGGTGAGGAAAATAAGTGTAATATTGAAGGGATAGAAAATTTTAATTTAGATAAAGAAAATACAGTTGTAATTCACGGGCATTCCGATAGTACTCCGATTAGTGTTTGTGATATGTATACTTTACTTAAGAATAATTTGGGGCAAATAATTGCTATTGATAAAAAAGGGCAGTTCTCTCTGGTTGCAAAAACACCAAACATGTCAAATGATATAGATGCAAAATATAAAAAATATGCTAAAGAACACTATGAACTTACTGATGAAATGACTCAAAATAATGTTTATGAATTGTATAATATTGCGACTGATTATGTTTTGAAAAAACATGCGCCGCTAATGGGGCTTAGATACTGTTCCAATTATGATTATTTAAGAAAATAAAGCAATATTACGAATTGTAAATATATTTCCGGTGATTGAAATTTGTATACTGAAATTAAACTTATTATAAGTATACGACTATTTTAAGGAGAGTTTTATGACCTCAGGAGTTTCTGGCTCTGATAATAATATGAATTTTGATTGGGGAAATTATAAAACACCTGCCGAGGAATTTTCTGAACAAGCCGGAACTCCCAAGAAGGAAAGTATTTTTGCATCACTTGATACAAATAAAAATTCAAGTGTAGAAACAAATGAAGCAAAAGCTAAAATTGATGCAGGATTAAATGTAGATGAACAAAATTTAAAAAATAATATTTTAAGTAAATATACAGATGCGGTAAAGAATGCAGTAACTTTACCTAATGAGTCAGTGAAAAATATTTATAGCAAATTTGCTTCCGCATTTAAATCTATTTCTTATACTTCGGGAACAACTGATTCAGAAATAAAAACGCCATATAATTCGTATCAAAGCCAGATTGATAATGAAATAGAAAATAATATTAATTCTCAAATTGCAGGATTTAATCAACAAACAAGCCAAGCATATACAAAACTGATTACAGATGCAATGGAAGCTGCAAAAGCTGAACTTGCAAAAAATTCAGAAGAATCGCCTGAGACTGTTAAAGACGAAACTTTTAAAGATAAAAACAAAATTCAGATTACAAATGAATTTAATAAAAATAACGGTATAGAAGGAAACTTTACTCTTGAAAAAGGTGAAGATGGAGAAGTAACCTCTATTACCGTTAAAAGTGATAGATCCGGTAATGAATTTAAATACGTTAGAAATGAAGAAGGTCAATTTGTCGAAGTAGATAAAGAAGGTAATCAAGTAAAAGATAAAAACGGGATGTTAAAATCTTATACACTAACAGAAGACGGTAACCTTGAGAGAACAAATGATACCGTAAAATATGCAGGAAAAACTTTTGAAAAAAATGAATACGGTGACTATGTAAACGATGGGAAATCCTATTTCTATGATAGTGAAAGCGGGAAAATGATAAGAGTTTATGAGTTGCCGGAAGTTGTTATAACCGGGGAGCGAAAATCAAATAATAAACCAAACAATAAACCGGTCATTCCGCCTGTCACTCCGAATATTCCAACAACACTTCCTGAAATTGACATAAAACCAATTCAAGGAAATAGAGAAACAACACGTGCCGCACTTGACGGGCAAGGTGCCAAGTTCCTGGATAGAGAAGTAAACGGTGAAAAACAAGAAATAGCAGTTTATAAAAATTCAGAAGGCGAAAAAGTTCGGCAAGTAATCAATGAAGACGGAACATTAGAAAACCTTGTTGCAATATCAACTCTTGGCAAGAACAAATATATAACACAGACGGAAGCCAATAAAGAATTAATAAAACAATTCGGGGCAGAGGTTGCGGATGTCTTAATTGAAAAAGGGGCAGTTCCTGTTTATGAAGACGGAGAAATGACTGCTGTCAAAGTTGACGGCAGGACAATGACCGGTTCCGAATTGAATAGATTTGTTAGAGCGGCAATCTTGGAACAAAAGAATAATGCATAATAAAAGCCGGATGAAAGATTTCTCATCCGGCTTTCACATTTTATGAATTAATTTATTTCATTAATTCGCCGACTGATTTGTAAACAGCCATTCTCTTAGCAGCATCTTCTTCTGCTTGAGCATAAAGAGCATCAGCAGCTTCAGGGTTCGTTTTCAATAATGATTTATAACGACCTTCAGATCTGATGAAGTCTTGATAGCTTTCCTTCGGATCTTTAGCATCCCAAGTGAATGGTGTTTCGTTAGCAGGATTGTATCTGTATAATGGGAAGTATCCTGCTTCAACAGCACGTTTTTGTTCTGTTTGAGTTTTACTCATATCGATACCGTGAGCGATACAAGGAGCATAAGCAAATATGATAGATGGTCCGTCATACGCTTCAGCTTCTTGGAATGCTTTAAGAGTTTGACCTCTGTCTGCACCCAGTGCTACTGATGCAACGTATACATAACCATAAGACATACTCATTAAGCCCATATTTTTCTTGTAAGTTCTCTTACCGCCTGTAGCAAATTTTGCAACTGCAGCTGTAGGAGTTGACTTAGAAGCTTGACCGCCTGTATTTGAGTAAACTTCTGTATCAAGAACAAGAATATTTACGTTCTTGTTTTGTGCTAATACGTGGTCAATACCGCCGTATCCGATATCGTTAGCCCAGCCGTCACCACCGATAATCCAGATTGATTTATCAGTGAAGTAGTCTTGAAGTTCTCTAACTTTTGCAACATCAGGACATCCGCAGTCTGCATATTTAGCCAAAACTTCTTTAGCTTTGTTTTGTGCAGCTACAGCTTCTTCTGTTTTTGAGTTATCGAAGTGAGCCATTGCACCTTCTAATGCTTCTTTCAAGTCAGCAGGTGCTTTTTCATTTGCAAGAACTTTTTCAACGTAAGTTTTCAAAGTATCTCTGTTTTGATCTACTGCTAATCTCATACCGAAACCGAATTCAGCGTTATCTTCGAATAATGAGTTAGCCCAAGCCGGACCTCTGCCTTCCTTAGTTGTTGTATACGGAATTGTAGGGAACGTACCTGAATAGATTGATGAACAACCTGTTGCGTTTGCAACGATTGCATTTTCACCGAATAATTGTGAAACAAGTTTAACGTAAGGTGTTTCACCACAGCCGGCACAAGCTCCGGAGAACTCAAATAAAGGTTTTCTAAGCATTGCACCTTTGATTGTTTTAGTTGTATTTTTACCCATTACGTTATCAGGTAATTCATCAAAGTATTTTTCGTTTACTAATTCGCCTATTTCAACTTCTTCTTCAATAGAAGACCATGTTAAAGCAGGTTTTTCAGGGTTTTTGTTTGCCGGACATTGGTCAACGCAAACTCCGCAGCCGGTACAATCTTCGCAGTATACTTGTACTTTGAATTGTTCCCCGTTTGCATTTGGTTTTGCATCGATTGTTTTGAATGATGCAGGAGCATCTTTCAAGCTGTCTTTTTCTGCAAGTTTTGTTCTGATTGCAGCGTGAGGACAAGCAGATGCACAGATACCGCATTGAATACAGTTTTCAGAATTCCAGTGAGGAACACGAGGTGCGATACCGCGTTTTTCCAAGCAAGCTGTACCTGTTGGGATAACACCATCAACTGACATTGCAGAAACAGGGATGTCATCACCTTTTTGTCTCATTGATGGTTCAATGATTTTCTTTGCAAAATCATCTGCATCATCAGAAATTAATTTAACTTCTTGAGCACAAGCTACTCCGTCTAATGAAGATGGTACAGGTACTTCTTCACAAGCGTTAACAGCTGCATCGATTAATGCTAAGTTCATGTTTACAACATCGTCGCCTTTTTTCTTAAAGGTTTTCTTAGTCATTTCTCTCATACCTTCCAAAGCTTGTTCAAACGGAATAATTCCTGAAACTTTGAAGTATGCAACCATCATAACTGTGTTAGCACCTTTACCGCGAAGACCAGGTTGTTGTTTAATAAGTGATTCAGCATCTACGTTGTAGAATTTGATTTTCTTATTAATAATAGTTTCCTGCATATCTCTTGTTAAGTGTGAGAAAGCTTCTTCTTTTGAATAAGGGCTGTTAAGCAGGAATGTACCGCCTTCTTTGATACCCCTTAACAGGTCATATCTGCCGATGTATGCATGAGCTGAGCATGATACAAAGTCAGGTGCTGTAATCAGATATGTTGATTTGATGTGTTCATCACCGAATCTCAAGTGAGAAACAGTTACACCAAATGATTTTTTAGAGTCGTAAGCAAAGTATGCTTGAGCATCTTTGTCTGTATATTGACCGATAATCTTGATTGAGTTTTTGTTAGCACCAACAGTACCGTCTGAACCAAGACCCCAGAACATACAGTTTGTAGTGCCTGCAGGTTCTGTAACGATATGTTCGTCAACCTTTAATGATTTATGAGTTACATCATCTTCAATACCAACTGTGAATCCGTGGAATCCGTTGTTTTCAGAGTGCTTGTAAACTGCAAGAACCATAGATGGAGTAAATTCTTTAGATGCTAAACCGTAACGACCGCCGATTACTCTGATATCTTTGTTTCCTAATGCGGCAACAACATCCATGTATAACGGTTCACCGATTGAACCAGGTTCTTTTGTTCTATCAAGAACAACGATACGTTTAGTTGATGAAGGTAATGCTTCATTAAATCTCTTAACGTCAAATGGTCTGTATAATCTAACTTTAACCAAACCGTATTTAGTACCGCGGTTTTTATTTAAGTAGTTAATTGTTTCTTCGATAGTTTCGCAGCTTGAACCGATAGCAACGATAACGTCAGTTGCATCAGGAGAACCTACGTAATCGAACGGATGATATTGTCTGCCTGTTACAGCAGCAACTTTATCCATATATTCTTGAACAATGTCAGGAACAGCATCATAGTATTTGTTAACTGTTTCACGACCTTGGAAATATACGTCGGTATTTTGAGCACCGACTTTACAAACAGGAGCTTCAGGACGTAATGCTCTTTGTCTGAATTCTTCAATATATTTAGGTTCAACTAATTTAGCAATGTCTTCGTAAGAAATTTCTTCGATTTTGTGAACTTCGTGAGATGTTCTGAATCCATCAAAGAATTGAAGGAAAGGAACTTTTGCCTTATATGTTGCTAAATGAGCAACTAAAGCTAAATCCATTTCTTCTTGAACAGAGTTTGCTGCTAACATTGCATAACCTGTGTTTCTGCAGCCCATAACGTCAGTATGGTCGCCGAAGATTGCTAATGATTGTGCAGCCAATGCTCTTGCTGATACGTGAATAACGTGAGGGAGCATTTCACCTGCAGCTTTATGCATAACAGGAATCATTAACAATAAACCTTGTGATGCAGTATAAGTAGAAGTCAAAGAACCTGCAGCTAATGAACCGTGTACTGCACCTGCAGCACCTGCTTCAGATTGCATTTCTGCTACTTTTACTTCTTTACCCCAGATATTTTTCTTACCTTGGGATGCCCATTCATCAATCCATTCACCCATTGTAGAGGAAGGAGTGATTGGGTAAATTGCTGATACTTCACTGAGGGCATACGCAATATGCGCCGCAGCGTAGTTACCATCAACTGTTATAGTTTTTTTTGGCATAAAGATCCTCCTTATTTATAATCTTCCTCGCTAATACTGTGTAAACTATATACTAAAAAGGTATCTCAAAGATAGTCAGATTACAACTATTTTACTGTTGAAAAATTAAAATATTACAAAATTTACATGGTTTTGTAAATTTTTTGAAAAATAACTCTTTTTCTACTCTTAAGATTACTTAACATTGTTGAAATGAACTGATATGTAATGTATTATCATGTTAGTATATACTCGGGAGAGGATTAAATCTAAATAATGAATTTGAATTATTTTCATTTACTTTTTAATGATATGAAAAAACTGTGGAAAGGTTTAAATGTTCCACAGCGCTTTGGGTTGATTGTTTTACTGCTGCTGACAGTTATTCTTTCAACATTTTTTATTGTAAAGTCTTTTGAACCGGACTTAACCGTTTTATATTCTGATTTGGCAGAAGCTGATGTCATGACAATTACCGAGAATTTAAAAAAGAACGGATATTCTTTTAAATTGACGGATGATAAAAAAACAATTCTGGTTCCTGCAAGTCAAAAGGATGAAATGAGATTATACGTTGCGGAAAATGATTTAATCCAGAATTCAAATCCCGGCTTTGAACTACTGGACAATATGCAGTTAGGTTCTACCGATTTTAAAAATAACCTGACGAAACAGCGTATATTTCAAGGAGAATTAACCCGTTCAATTGAAAAAATGGAAGGTGTTAAAAATGTAAGGGTTCAATTGGCTCAGCCTGAACGCTCTATATTTGAAGACAAGGATGAAATACCTTCTGCTTCAGTTATGCTTATATTGGATCCGGGGTACAAGCTGAAATCATCACAAGTCAAAGCGATTAAAAATCTTGTCGCTTATGCAGTTCCGCGGCTAACACCTGAAAAGGTTTTCATAACAGATCAATTTGGTAACAGTTTGTCAGATGAAACATCTAAAAATTCTAACGACATGGAGTCATTTAAGTCCGGAGTCGAAAAAGAAACAGCCAAAAAGATCACATCTGTTCTTGAAGAAATTGTAGGACGCGGGAATGTTTCCGTACAAGTTAATGCCGATATAGATTTTAATTCGGCGAAAGCAACTATTGAAAGATATATTCCGCTTGATGAGAAAGGGGAAGGGGTTTTAACAAGTACGCAAAGTGAAATTGAAAACTATGAAAACCCTAATAACCAAAACCAAAATGCACAGCAGGGACAAAATCAAAATCCTAATACAGGCGTTCCTAACAAAAACTTGAATTATGCAAAAGAAAAGAGTTCAACGAGCTACAGTGTGTCAAAAGAAGTAAAACATATTGTTTACGCTCCGGGCACTATAAAAAGACTTACAATTGCGGTTGCTGTAAATAAGATTTTAACGACTGCTGAAAAAGAAGAATTGCAAAATTTAGTTTTATCAGCTGCCGGAGTTGACTATGAACGTGGTGATGTTATTACTGTATCGGGTTTACAGTTTGAAGCTTTGGCTCAAGATAAAAAGACTCAAGAAGAACTTGCAAAGAAAAATGCTAAAGATACATTATTTGAATACTTTGCAGTTAAATTGGGACCGTCAATTGTTGTATTAATATTAGGTCTTGTTGCAATAAGTCTTTTGAAGAATTTAATGAGCCGTCTCCCACATTATGAAGTACAAGATAATATACTGGATGAACCGGATGACGATGAATTAGCTCTGGATCCTCTCGATGAAGATGATTCAATTGCTTCAAAAATTGAACGATTAGGCGGTGTAAGTGCATTAGATGGCGGATATCCGCAGCTAGCATTTGATACAGATGATACTCAAGCATCATTCAAAGATATTGAAATATCAAAACAAGAACAAAGTATTAATACATTAAATGAAGCTATTCTTGCAGATCCGGAAGCGGCTGCAAAAGTGTTAATGTCATATATTAAAGAATAAACAAGAAAGTATGTAAATAAAAATGGTACAAGGTAATTCAGTACAATCAAATCAAAATAATCCTGATGCAAGAGCTCCTAAGGGGGCGACTGTAAAAAAAGATCCACAGGCGCAACAAAAACTTTTACGCCCATCTCAAAAAGTTGCAGCTCTTTTAATTCTTCTTGGTGCAGAAACTGCAACCGAAGTATTAAAGCATATTACCGATCCTAATATATTGGAGCAAATTACACTTGATATTGCAAACTTGAATAAGGTTCCGGATGATGAATTAAACTTACTTTTAGATGAGTTTAGAACAGTATTTAAAGCAAGTAATTTGATTGCAACCGGCGGTACTGATTACGCACAAAAATTGTTGGCTAACGCTTATGGTGCGGATGAAGCGGCAGAAATGATGGAAAAATTGGGTGCGATGATTAATACAAACCCGTTTTACTTCCTTAATGATGTTGATCCGAGCCAATTTGCAACAACTTTTTCCGGTGAAAATCCGCAGCTTTTAGCGTTGATTATGGCATATTTAAAGCCGGCATTATCTGCGCAAATCCTTGCGGCACTCCCGAATAAGGTACAAACGCAAGTTTCTATGAAGATTGCTGAAATGAATACTACAAACCCGGAAATTCTCTCTGAAATTGAAGATGTTGTAGAAAAGAAATTTTCAACTTTTGTTGTTCACGATTTCTCTAAAGCCGGCGGTGTAGAATACTTAGCAAGTATTATGAACCACTGTGACAGGTTTACTGAAAAGAATATCATGGAATTTTTGGAAGCCAAAGATGCCATTCTTGCCCAAAGTGTGCGTGACCTTATGTTTGTATTCGAAGATATTGTTATTCTTGATGACAGAGCAATTCAACGTGTTCTTAGAGAAGTTGATTCCCGAGAATTGGCTCTTTCTATGAAGGGAACCAAAGAAGAAATTAAAGAAAAAATCTTCCGTAATATGTCAGAACGTGCGCAAGCAATGCTGCAAGAAGATATTGAGTACTTAGGACCTGTTAGAGCAAGAGAAGTTCAAGATGCTCAGTCTAAGATTGTTGCAACAATAAGAGCATTAGAATTGTCCGGAGAAATTACAATTTCTCGTGGTAATGCAGAGGACGAATTAATTGAGTAATAGAATTACAAATAAGAATGTTAAAATCGGTGAAAGTTACGTTCTTCCCCTGACAAATAGTTCAATCAGCAAATATGAAGCTAAGGTTGAGTCTTTATTGAACGGTGTCGAGGAAGAAAAAAAGCGTTTGCTTGATGATGCTCAGACTGAAGTTGATAATATGAAAACCAGAGCGGAATTGATTATCAAAAATGCGGAAGCTAAAGCTGAGGAAATTATCAATAATGCAAAAAACGAGTCCGTAAAAATAATTAAACAAGCAGAATCAGAACAAGAAAAGGTTAAAGCGGAAACGGAAAACATTAAGAAAAATGCTTACGATGAAGGATATCAAAAGGGGCAGGAAGAAGGGCTTGAAAAGTTTAAAAATGATTCTATTGAGAGCCTAAAATCACTTGATACATTAGCGGCATCCTCATTTGAAATGAAACATGATATTGTAAAATCTGCAGATTTGGATATTGTTGAACTTGTACTTGCAATTGCAAGAAAGATTACATCTCATGCTTTTGATGAAGATATGCTGAAGGAGATAACGGCTGCAGCTATAGGAAAACTCAAAAACAGAGAACAGGTTACAATAATAGTTAACCCTAAACTGGTTGAAAATATTGTTAAACTTTCAGAAGATTTTAAACAAGAGATTGCTCAAATTCAGAATATAAAAATAATAGAAGATTCCGCTTTGTCACCGGACGGAACAATTGTAGAAACTCCATTGTCGCGTGTGGACAGCCGTGTATCTTCACAAATTGATGAAATAGCCGCAAGACTGATTAATGGGATAAGAGATGACGTTCAAGAAGAAGAATAAATGTCTTGAAATTATAAACAGAGCTAATCCGATAAAAGAGATTGGAAAAATTATTGAGATAATCGGATTAACAATTGAAGCGGACGGACCACGCTCATCTATTGGTGATTTGTGTTATATTTATAATACTCATGATTCAGAGCCTGTTTGGGCAGAGGTTGTCGGATTCAGAGAAAACAGAATCCTTTTGATGCCGTTAGGTTTAATGGAGGGAATACAGCCGGGGGCAATAGTTGTAAATACGGGTTCATCATTAAGAGTTGCAGTTGGCGAGCAGCTTCTTGGACGTGTTTTAGACGGATTAGGAAATCCTATTGATACATTGGGGCCTATAAACTGTTTTGATACAAGGTCTATATATGCTCAAGCGATAAATCCTTTAAGGAGAAAACGTATTGACGAGCCTCTTTCATTAGGTTTAAAATCTGTTGATGGATTCATGACTGTTGGTAAAGGGCAGCGTCTTGGTATATTTGCAGGTTCAGGTGTCGGTAAAAGTACGACAATTGGTATGATTGCCAAAAATACAACGGCAGATTTGAACGTTATTGCACTAATTGGAGAACGCGGGCGTGAGGTTCGTGAGTTTATTGAAGAAATACTGGGGCCTGAAGGTATGAAACGCTCTATAGTTGTTGCTGCAACATCAGAACAGCCGTCACTTGTTAAAATTAAAGCGGCATTTGTTGCAACGACTATTGCAGAGTATTTTAGAGATAAAGGGAAAGACGTTTTATTCATGCTTGATAGTGTGACTCGTATTGCAATGGCGCAGCGTGAAGTTGGTCTTGCGACAGGTGAACCTCCTGCAACAAGAGGGTATACACCGTCTGTATTTGCCCTGATGCCGAAACTGATGGAAAGAGTCGGTAACAATGATAAAGGGACAATAACAGGTCTTTATACCGTATTGGTAGAAGGTGATGATTTTAATGAACCTATATCAGATACGGCAAGAAGTATTTTGGACGGTCACATTATGTTATCTCGTGATTTGGCTCATAAAAACCATTATCCGGCAGTTGATGTATTGCAATCTTTAAGCCGGGTTATGCCGGATATTACAACAAAAGAGCATAGAGATGCAGCAGGTAAGATAAGAAATCTGCTTGCCGTATACCGTAAAAATGAAGATTTGATTAATATCGGGGCGTATGTAAGGGGTTCTGATCCTGTTTGTGACGAAGCAATTTCCAAAATGGACAAGATTAATCAATTCCTGTGTCAGTCGACCGATTCAAAGGTTGATTACGATACAACTATACAAGAATTGATTAAACTTTAGTGAATAAAAAACGGTGCAAATATTTTGTAATAGAATATCAATGCTGCAATTACAAGGATGCCGCCGCTTATTTTTAGTACAAGTTCAGAAAATTCAACTACTTTACCAAACTGTTTAATTAATGAGGTAAATACTCCTGCAACGACAAGTATTATTCCCTGCCCGATTGAAAATAAGAATAGCATTAATATAGCCATGATAATGTTGCTTGATACGCTGGCAAGACTCATTATTCCTGCAAGTATCGGTGTTGAACAAGGGGTTCCTGCAAGGGCAAAAGTTGCTCCTAAAAGCATCGGATATAAGAATATGCTGTTGCCTTTTGACTGCGGGATTTTGTTTATCAGGCTTGGAATTTGCAGTTCAAGTAATCCCATTAAGTTTAAGCCCATAATCATAAGTATTGCCGCAATTATAAGCATAAAATAATTTCCTGCGATAGATATAAATACGTGTCCCGTAAGTGCACATATTATACCTATTGCGGTAAAAACAATTGCTGTTCCAAAAATAAATGAGAATAATTGAACAACTGTTTTAGAAAGCGGTTGATTGGCATAACCTCCGATATAACCAATTACAATCGGCAGCATTGCAAGTGAACAAGGAGATATTGATGCGACAACCCCGCCTAAAAAAGATGCTAAAAGTAATATTGCTTTTGCGTTTCCCGCATTTGCAAAAATTTCGTTTAAACTATTCATTTAATAACCTTTTCAAATAATTTTCAAAAGTAGAGTTATCCATAGAGCCTTCGACTCTTGCCATAGTGCTGCCGTTTGATTTTCTGAATACAAGTGTTGGAACTAAGGTTACGTTATATTTTTTTATCATATCCTGAGTTTCTTTGGTTTGTTTTTGTACCGGAACTTGAATTAATGTAATTCTTGATGAGTATTTAGGGTATACTTGATTAATTACTTTTTCCATCTTTTGACATTCGCTGCACATGTCGGATGAGAATTTTATAACTGCAGGCTGTCCGTTGTTTACTTTGTTTGCAGATACTGCTTGTGATTTGTCAAGATAATAGTAAAAACAAATCGGTAATAATAAGATTGCCAGAATAATTGCGATATTTCTTTTCATTTTGAGCCTCCTTTGTATTTAAATTTAGTATAATCTTAGATTTTATATAATAACCACTTTATTATAGCACCCGGGTAATATAAAAAAATGTTACAAAATTGTCAATATTTTTAAGAAAAATAACTTTATACTAATATGGGAATCTTAAGTTTTGTACAACTGTTTAAAAAAGCAAGTTTGTTTCTATTAAAATGTCAGGAACAAGCAATAACGATGCAGTTGAGTTTTTATGTTAATAAGAACAAAAAACATCTTAAGAAAGTTGCAAAAGGCTGTTCTGTAACTCTTTCTGCGGATACAAAAAATAAAAAAGAAACTTTAAATAACGAGATTAAAACAATTCTTAAACAGTATAAAAATGATACAAATAAAATTATAGAATATATCGCAAAGCACGATACAAAAGTTTTTGCATTATCCAATGCTAAACAGGTACTTGCGAGAGTTAACGAAGAGCCCGGTTTGATTCCTGCCTATTCAGGAATGAAAGCTTTCGTTTTAAATATGTTGTTATTTAAGAAACCAAGTTTTAAAACAGATATAATGTTCATTGTAGATGATAAAAATGTCGATATTTATTACTTAATTCAACAATTTCACCGCTGGTATTTTATGAAAAATAACTTTGAAGGATTCGATTTTAAATCGCAAAATCTTTTAAAGGCAGTAAATAAAGGTAACGAAGATGCGATTATTGCCAAGTTAAAACCTGATGATATAATATCCTTGAGTAATGCAATTGCAAGAGATGTTGAATCGATAAATTTCGTAGAACAATATGCAAGAGAGACAGCCGGCAGTAAAAAAGCTCTGGAAAAGATTAAAAACGGAGCAGGTGCATCTATTTAATTTCCATGATATTATAATTGCAAATAAGGAGTTTTTACCGTGGGTGTAATAAATGAGATGTTTACCGTTAATACGGAAGGTTATACCGATATTATTGATATTACAAAACGTGTTGAAAATTGTTTAAACTGTCATCCGGTCCGGAATGCTACGGTAATCGTTTCTGTTGCCGGCAGTACTGCAGCTATTACTACAATAGAATATGAACCGGGTTTATTGAAAGATTTTCCCGAAGTTTTGAATAAAATAGCACCTCAAGGCGCAAGTTACCACCATGATGAAACCTGGCATGACGGGAACGGCAACGCTCATATATTAGCGGCAATGATTGGAAGTTCTGTGACAATACCGGTTGTCGACGGAATATTATTTTTAGGCCACTGGCAGCAAATTGTTCTTGTTGATTTTGATAACAAGCATCGCTCACGTACTATATGTGTTCAAATTTGTATGTAACATCTGTTTGTATTATTTTATATAAGTGAGTCAAAGGCATAAATTAAATCTAATGGATTCGATATCAATTGTAGCCGGTTCAATGATTGGCTGCGGTATTTTTATTGTCTCTGCAGATATTGCAAGACAAGTTCAATCAGGACTTTTGATGATGCTGGTGTGGGTTCTTGCAGCTATAGTTACAATGTGCGGAGCTTTATCTTTTGCAGAACTTGCTGCAAATATAAAAGAAGAAGGCGGGCAATATATTTATCTTAAAAATATATACAATGATACGGTCGCATTTTTGTTTGGGTGGACAACCTTTTTAGTTATTCAAACAGGTATAATTGCTGCCGTTTGTACTGCGTTTTCAAAGTTTATCGGGCTTTTGATTCCAGCAATAAGTGCTAACAATTATCTTTTCCATATTGGTGCGTTTCATATTTCAACTCAAAAAATATTTACTGTATTAGTGGTTATTTTGCTGACATTTATTAACTCAAGAGGTTTGAAACATGGTGTAATTACCCAAAATTTGTTTACAATCACAAAAGTTTTATCCATGATTGGTATTGTAGGTTTAGGTTTAATATTCGGATGCAGCCTTCATACTCTTAATTTGAATCTATCCATGCCGGTACACTGGGGAGTGAATACAATTAATTTAATCGGCGCAGCTTCTGTAGGGGCGCTGTTCGCATCAATAACTTGGAATAATATTACTTTTGTCTCTTCAGATATAAAAGATTCCGAAAAAACGATACCTAAGGCTTTATTCATAGGTACATTGATTGTTTTGGCATTGTATTTTTTGATAAATAGTATTTATGTAAGTACAATGCCTCTAAATCTTATACAAAATGCTCAAGAAGATATTGTCGCTGCGGAATTAATGTCTGTTATATTCGGACCATTAGGCAGAACTATTGCTGCTGTTATTATTATGATATCGGCACTAGGCAGCGCTAACGGAATTATACTGGCAGGTTCAAGAGTTTATTATAAAATGGCAAAAGACAGGGCATTTTTCAGACCTCTTGCCGCTATTGACCGTAATACAAGAGTTCCTCATAATTCCCTTTGGATTCAATGTTTATGGGTAAGTATTTTGGTATTATGGGGAAATTATACTCAGCTTCTGGATTATGTCATATATACGACATTAATTTTTTATTGGATAACAACATTCGGGATTTTTATTCTAAGAAAAAAAATAGGACATGCCGCCTATGGATTTAGAATTAACAGTTTAATACCTGTAATGTACCTCTTAATAACAGGTTATATTATTATTTGTTTAACGATATTTAAGCCGGCGTATTCGCTGCCGGGGCTGTTAATTACTCTTGCAGGGCTTCCGGTCTATTATTTCTGGCAAAATAGGCGGGGATAATTAAATAAGTGATTAAGTGATTAGGCCGGTGAACAGTAAGTAGATTTTTGAAACGCAAAATCTGCAAAAAAAAGTTACTTTTCAAAAAAGTAACTTGGTGTTTTATGTGTTCTGTTAATTAATATATTTATCTATTATGTGTGTGTGCTAAGCAACTACGTTTAAATTATTGTTGCTTTTTGGAGTTTCATGGTTGGTTAAATATCCGAAAGTCCTGTATAACTTATAACCTAAAGATTTAATAGGACTTGCATAAATTGAATTTGCTTGTTGAGCAATATATCTATCTCTTGCAAAGTTTACTGCAGCATTTTGAGATTGTATCATAAGACCTGCATCTCTTTTGTTCATTGCTGCACTTGCAGTATTTTCTCTAAACTTTATATTATTATGTAAATTATTGTTGATTCTAGAAACTTTCATATTAGCCTCCGTTTCTGGTGTTAATTAAGTGTTTTATCTACACTTCATTTAACATCTTTATTATGCAACATATCTATTTATTTGTCAAGTGTTTTTGTTACACTTATTTAATATTTGTTAAGATTTAGTATTTACAACGGTTTTGGGTTAAGTGTAATATTTACATTTATTAAATAAATAGTCTATGTGGGCTAAGTTGGGCGATTAATTGTAAAAAATACAATAATTTTATTAAATAATAGTATAAATCTTTTTCATACTTCCAGCTATTCTTAATTCCAAGAGACATTTTGTCTCTTTTTTTTTAGATTTTTTCATGACTGTTAATAATGGAGAAAGAATTTTTTTAAAAAGGCAATTTTTTTTAGTTAAATGTTTTATATAATATATGATAAGTGTAGGTAGAATAAAAACGTATACAAAAGCCCTAGGATTATCACTTCTTGTAGGTTTATCCTCCTGTGACAGAGGTGCGAATAAAGTTGTTGAAAATGTTGTTAAGACAGATACAATGGCAACAACAAAAAAAATTCTGTCGTTATTAGAACGCGGTGATAGGCATTCTGCAGTATTTACCGGAGTTCCAAAAGATATTAACGTCATCAAAGCCAAAGATGCCAAGCAGTATTGCGAAAGTGATTCCGGAGAAATATTCTACAAGGTATATGTTGGACAAGCCGATAAAGCGATAAGAAAAGCAAAGAAGAAAAAAGGTGATTTGGTAACTGTCGGACAAGGTATTACAGGATTAAACTGTATAAAACTTGCGAATGGTGTGAAAGTATACGAAGGTGATTACATATCATCAAGAGTTGCAGACAGTCTATTAACGGAATCTATTCATGAAAAAGACTCTATTTTGAGAGCCAATATTGCAGATTCGACATACAAACAGCTTAAACAGTACGAAAAAGATGCAGTTTTGTCATATCTTTATAATGCAAGTGAATGCATACTAAAAAAAGCTCCTAAAGGAAAATCATTCTTCCAATACTTAATGGAAGGCAATCTGAGTATGGTTCAATCGAAATTCAATATTTGCCCTAGCGCAAAATCGGCAGAAGCCGGATTATCAAAAAGAAATCTTATAAACTTGATAATTTTCGGGAATGGTAAAGTATTTGAAAATAAGCAAGCCAAAGATAATTTTGTTAAACAAGTTAAAAAAATTAATAGTCATAAAAATGGGGAGTCATTATTAAATGAAGCAATTGAAATTGCACAAAAATATGGTGTTGATTCTCTTAACCTTGCGGAAACAAAAGAAAAAATTTACAGAATAACCAATAATAAATAGTTACATTTCTTATAACAATAGCAATTTCCTGTAAAAAAAATACTTTTATAGTTATAAGGTTAGATTTTAAAGAAAGTGTTTGTCTATGGTATCAATTAACGGAATTAAAACAGGGATTGCAGCTGCAGCAAGAGAATTAAAAGTATCAAAACATGTAGTAAAAGAATTCTCAAGAGAATTTAAAGAAGCAGAAAGAATAGCTTATGACGGAGCTTATGAACCATCAGTTTATGATGCAATAAGAGCACACATGTACCCTCAAATTTTTTCTGATTACAGTGTTGGCAAAGCTGTTGTAAAAGGTACATCAAATGATACATTTAAAACGTTAGAACATTTAAATAAAAAATATTCCCAAAAAGGCAAAGAGATAAGACTTGCACCAATAGGTACAGACAATGTCAGAGGCAGAAACATTGTTACAATGCCAAAAGAAGCATTAGAAGATGTTAAACAAAAAGGTATTCAGAGAATCGTTGACTTGCGGGCAGAAGTGAATTCAACATTAAACGGCAGATTAAACATCAAAGATGGTGTCCAATATGTTGACGGACTTGAATATGTGCATGTTCCGGTGAGTTATAAAGACGGATTGGAAGATTTAAATTCAATAAAAGCTTTTCCAAAATTCTTTGATGCAATGGATAAAGGGCATGTATATATAGGATGTAACCAAGGGTCACATAGAACAGATTTTGCTGTTGCATTGAATTATGCACTGAATACTTCGACAAAAGATGTTCCGCCAATTCTTTATTTACCACCGGCTGATGTCACAAACGGAATAAAAAGAATTTACAAAAAAATCCAAAAAATGTCTCCTTCTGAAAAACAAGCATTGGGTTTGACTGATGAATTTATGGCAAAACTGCCAAAAGACAGAGATGTCTTGAATGAAAGACTGATTAAAATTACTAACGCAACAAAAGAAGCAAAAGAAATAAAATAAGATGAAAGTATACAGTAATTTAAAAATACAAAATACAAGTTTCGCATCAAAGCCGGACAAAAAGTTTGCAGCAAATGGTCTAAAGAGTTGCACGCTGAAGAAATTGCCGGAAAATGCCGAGTTTTATAAAAAGTATAATAATTTACAGTTAAATTATTCAAAATATTTCAAAAAAATTAAAGAGTTAAATATTCCGAACTTGCAGCAAATAGATAACAAAGGTTTTAGAGGGGAAAGTTTATCTGCAGACAGAAACAATAAATATCTTCCTCAAATAAAAAAATACGGAATTGATACTATTATTGATTTAAGAACTGCAGATTATACTCCCAGATACAATAAACTGTGTAAGGATTTAGGGTTTAATTATTTTCATATTCCAATAGATTCCAAAACTATATCAGACAGGGAAATAATCAACAATTTACCTGTTCTTTTTGAAAGATTGGAAAAGGGGAATTTTTATATTGCATGTGCTCAAGGAAAACACAGAACAGATATTGCAATTGCTCTGAATTACTTATTTAACCCGAAATATAAAGGTGAACCTCCTGTTATGTACGGGCATGTTGAAAACGGCAAAATGAGAATACAGGATATTTTTACCCGTGCAAACAGTATTTATAAAGAATTAACTACTGAAGATAAAGCTATGCTTGGCTGGAACAAAGAGTTTGATGAGAGCTTTAAACAACGAAAAATAAATCTGAGAGAATTTAACGAACGGTAACATAATTGGTACGCAGAGTTTGTTTGTTGTATAATATTTGAGAGGATAGTGAAATTAGGAGAGATGAATGACACAGAATTATGATGCTAGTAATATACGTGTATTAGAAGGTTTAGAAGCCGTCAGAATGCGTCCGGGGATGTATATAGGTTCAACCTCTCAAAGAGGTCTGCACCACTGTATATATGAAATTGTTGATAACTCTATTGACGAATCATTGGCAGGTTACTGTACTGAAATCCATGTTACTGTACACAAGGATAACAGTGTAACAGTTGAAGATAACGGGCGTGGTATTCCTGTTGATATTAAGCCGGAAACAGGTAAATCCGCACTTGAAATTGTACATACAGTTCTCCATGCCGGCGGGAAATTTGGTGACGGCGGATACAAAGTATCAGGCGGGCTTCACGGTGTTGGAGCTTCTGTTGTTAATGCACTATCCGAAAAAATGATTGTAGAAGTCGCTCGCCAAGGGTATGTTTGGAGGCAGGAATATTTAAGAGGTGAAGCAGTTACCCCGGTTGAAAAAGTAAAAGAAACTCTCAAAACCGGTACGAAATCAACATTCTGGCTCGATCCTGAAATATTCACTGAAACAACGGTAATTGATGTTGATGTTATTGCAACCCGTTTTAGAGAAATGGCATTTTTAAACAAAGGCTTAAAAATTATTCTTCATGTTGATGCTGACAACAGCGAACAGGTATTCCACTATGAAGGCGGTATTGCAAGTTATGTTGAATTTCTGAATCAGAACAAAAATCCGTTGTTTGAAGAACCTATTTATATTGACAAGCAAGTAGACGGAATGAGAGTTGAAATTGCTATGCAATATACTGATTCATACAGTGAAAGTATTCTCTCTTTTGCAAACAATATTAATACTCATTCGGGCGGTACCCACTTAACAGGGTTCAGAAACGCTATTACCCGTGTACTGAATGATTACGCAAGAAAAAATAATATTCTGAAAGATTCCGAACAAAATCTTTCAGGTGATGACGTAAGAGAAGGTTTAACGGCAATTGTCAGTGTAAAACTCGGGAACCCTGAATTTGAAGGTCAAACAAAAGAGAAACTCGGGAACCAGGAAGCAATGACAGCCGTTCAAGATGCCATCAGAGAAAAATTCCAGGAATGGCTTGAATTTAACCCTAAAATTGCCAAAACAATTATTGAAAAAACACTGCAGGCACAACGTGCAAGAGAAGCGGCAAGAAAAGCAAGAGAATTAACAAGAAGAAAAACCGTTCTTGAAAATTCAACCTTGCCTGGTAAGCTTGCGGACTGTTCAAACAGAGAACCTGAAAAATGCGAAATCTATCTTGTTGAGGGTGATTCTGCAGGCGGTTCGGCAAAGCAGGGGAGAAACAGAATGTTTCAGGCAATCCTGCCATTGAGAGGTAAAATTTTAAACGTCGAAAAAGCAAGATTGGATAAAATCTATGCTAATAACGAAATCCAATCAATGGTACAGGCATTCGGTATTAAAATCAGCCGTAACCCTGACGATGTTGATATTTCAAAACTAAGATACCACAAGATTATCATTATGACAGATGCTGATGTCGATGGTGCACACATCAGAACATTGATGTTAACATTCTTCTTCCGTTACGCTCGTCCGATGATTGAACAAGGCTATGTATATATTGCGCAGCCGCCTCTGTTCAAAATTACGACCGGTAAGTCATCTGAATACCTATATGATGAAAGAGCTTTGGACAAGATGTTAAAAGAAAGAGGTATAAAATCCCTAAGTCTTTCTAACAAAGCCCGTACCATTACCAAAACAGGTGATGAATTGATTGAACTTTTGACCAATATGACTGCGTATTACAAGTCATACAACAACCCTATTTTGAACATTATTCCGGCTGTTGTATTAAGAGGTTTAATACGTTCAAACGTAACTCCTGAGGACTTCGAAGATCAGGCTAAAATGACAGAGGTTGTAACTTATTTGCAAAGTTATTTGAAAGACCACGCTGAAAACTACAATATTACAGAGGCTAAAAACTACAAGCTTGAACTTAAATATAATGCAGAAAATGCAAAATATAATATAAAACTAGATGTTGGAGCTGAAGATTTCATTATTATTACATCAAATATTATTAAGAGTTCAGAATTCAAGAGATTTAAGAATTCATACCCTCTAATCAGAGATTTCTTAATCGAAGAAGAAGGGACACTTAATCTTGAAACTGATACCGATAAAATTGAAATTACATCATTTGAACAACTCCATAAAATCATTGATGACAGAGGACAAAAAGGTCTTACAATTCAACGATTCAAAGGTCTTGGAGAAATGATGCCTGAACAACTCTGGGATACAACAATGAATCCTAAGACAAGAACGTTATTAAAGGTTAGTATAGAAGATGCTATGATGTGTGATCAATTGTTTGATATCTTGATGGGTGACAAAGTTGAGCCCAGACGTGATTTCATCCAAACACACGCTGTCTATGCGACTAATATTGATACATAATAAGAAAGAGAGAACTAACTATGAAAAGAGAAATGATTTTTTTAGGGCCTCCGGCTTGCGGTAAAGGAACTCAAACAAGCAGATTAGCAGAATATTTTAATCTGCCGCATGTTGATACCGGTTCTCTATTAAGAGCAGAAATCAAAAACGGTACTGAAAATGGTAAAATTGCAAAACAATATATTGATAAAGGTCAATTAGTACCGGTTGAGTTAGTTGCAAAAATCATTAAAGACAGGCTTGCACAAGAAGATTGCCAAAACGGATATATTCTGGATGGTTTTCCGAGAAGTGTTGAGCAAGCAGATATGCTGACTGAAATCAATGAAGAACTTGATAAAAACAAAGAAACTTCATTCAGAGCTGTATATTTTGATTTGAATCAAGATATCTTAATTTCAAGAATCGTAAACAGACGTTCTTGTCCAAAATGCGGTGAAATTTATAATATCAAATTCCATCCGCCAAAAGTTGAAGGAATCTGCGACAAATGCGGTGCTGAATTAACACAAAGAAAAGACGATAATGAAGAAACTGCAAAAGCAAGATTTGATACATACTTCAAAGAAACAGCTCCACTGGTTGATTACTACAAGAACAAAGGCGTTTTAAGAACTATTGATGCAGATGGTTCAATAGATGAAGTTTGGGAAAGATTGTTGAAGGTAGTAAATGATTAACAGAAAATCAAAAGACGAAATAAAAAGAATGCGTCACGCAGGGCATATTGTTGCACTTGTTCACCAGGAAATGAAAAAAGCTGTTGTACCCGGTATCAGTACAAAAGAACTGGATGACATTGCAATGCGTGTCATCAAAGAGAACAAGGCTGTTCCGACATTCTTAGGCTATAATGGTTTTCCGGCAAGTATCTGTACATCTATCAATGAAAAAATCGTACACGGGATTCCGTCCAAAGACGAAATCTTGAAAGAAGGCGATATTATTGCAATTGATGTAGGTGCAACCTATGGCGGAATGGTCGGCGATAGTGCCTGGTCTTATGCAGTAGGTGAAATATCCCCTGAAAAGCAGCGATTGATGCGTGTAACAGAAGAAGCGCTCTATGCCGGAATCTCAAAAATGAGAGCTGGAAACGTATTGGATGATATTTCAGGTGCGATAGAGGATGTTGCAAATCGTGAGAAACTCGGAATCGTCAGGAACTATGGCGGACACGGTGTCGGGCATCAAATGCATGAGGACCCGTTCTTGTTTAATTACAGAGTCGGAAATCACACAAAAATAAAAACAGGCTATGTTATTGCAATAGAGCCTATGTTAAACTTAGGCGGCGATGATGTTGTTGTGTTAGATGATCAATGGTCTGTTTTGACGAAAGATGGTCAGCCTTCTGCTCACTTTGAACATACAGTTCTTTGTACAGATGATGAACCGATTCTTATGACAACTTTAATGGATTAGAAGATAAAAGGGGATGTATATTTCCCCTTTTTAATAAATATAAAGGGATATACAATGACAAATATAAATAACAAATCAACATTACATTTCAATGGACAATTCAAAATAAATCTTAAAAGTTCAAATGATATTAAGGGGTTATGCGAGTTATCTAAAACCTGCAAAAAATACGAAGACAGATTCAAGAGTGTCAGAATCTATACAGAAAATCCGACAAAGGGCTTAAAATTTGATGACGGAGCATATTTGAGAAGTAAACTCATAGTTCCGGATAAACTTGATAATCAGATTAACAGTATTTTGAAAACAAATAATATCGAATACAAGTATTTAGGCAAAAATCAAAAATAACCGGTTTTATTCCGGTTATTTTTTTATTCTAATAATGTATAGATGAATCATTACTCATCCTGTTTTGCGGGTTTTCTGTTGATTAAATCTATCGCTTCCATTGAAGTTTCTTGCAGATTAGAGTAATAACGCTTATCATGAACATTAACAGATTCATTTTTACCGTATTCCGCAATATCGCTAATTTGCTTTAATAAATCCGTTGTCATTGTAATTTCTTTAAATAATGTACCTTCATCTTTTATCTTAAATCCGGTATCACCTTTAAACATTTTTCCCCAGTTTTGAGTTGATGAATTATTTTCATCATTCAAATCAGCCCACTTATAAACATGTTTCATTGCATCCATATTCAAATGCAGCTCTTGTCCCAAACGAGGATAGATATCAGTATTGTATTCCAAAACTCTTTCGGACAAATCCATTGCTTTTTCTTCCAGATATTCATCTTCAAAAGGCACCATTGCATCACCCATACCTTTTTGTTCTTCGGTTGAAAGTGTTGCTAGACCGGCAGCATATCCTGCAAGCTGCTGCGGGGATAAACCTTTTAAATCCTGATTATAAATTGCATCAATAACCGGAATTTGTTCATATCCGTTAAGTTGAGCAAGTAATTGACCTTTTGGAGTTACTTTATTATCTGAGGTGATAAAATAATTATCTTTTAGGATGTTTTCTTTAGTATAAAAATCTTCTACAAGAGCGCTTGATTTCATTGCTCTGACAGCAGGATCTTTATCATAAGCATAAAGAGATTTTTCATAGAAGTTATTTAAAAATTCCTTACTGTTAAAGTTCTTATCAACATTTGCTATAAATGAAAAATCTGTTTTTAAATGACTTTCAATATCGTTTGCTTTTTCTGATATCAGTTTTTTAAATCCTTTTTCCTGTGCGTTATTACAAGCCATACAATAAGTATAACCTTTTTTATCTATTCCGCGTCTGCCGGCTCTGCCTGCCATTTGATGGAATTCATTAGGCATAAGCATTCTTTTTCCGTCTTCATTAACCTTAGTACTTACAGGTTTCATCAGGCTTGAGATTACAGTTGTTCTTGCCGGCATGTTGATTCCTGCAGAAAGAGTTTCAGTTGCAAATGCCACTTTTACCAGTTTTTGCTGGAACAATGATTCAATAAGTTCTTTTTGTTCTGGAAGCATACCTGCATTATGTATCGCATAACCTCTTGTTAAGGCTTCTTCATCAAGTAATTCCCCTAAGTATTTGCCTTGTTTTTGGTAATTATGAATAGTTTTTGCAATTTTCTTTGATTCATCACTTGTTGTTAATTGCGGTCCGTTGAATTTCATTTCGTTTAGCAGGTCTTTTGATTTTCGTTTGCTAAATACAAAGAATATTGCAGGAAGTTTATCTTCTTTTTTTAGTGCATTTATTACAGCAACATAGTCATCGTTTGCAGGCAGCATTTCAATAGGATCTTTTTGACTCATTTTACGATTTTTTCCAGGTCTCATCCCTTTTTTATCGTGCGACTGCTGTTTATGGTCTAATTTTATAACATTAAATTCTAATGGTACATGTCTGTTTTCTGATGGTACGTTTATTAAAACGGTATGAGGATTTCGGGTTTTTAACGCTCTATAATTTTCGTCAGGAGTTACTTTCTCTGAAGTTCCATGTCCTTTAGTTGAAGCTATCCAGTCCGTAATTTTATCAGCATTTCCCATTGTTCCTGATAGTGCAAGAATTTGAGTTTTTGGTTTGGTGAACAGTATAGATTGTTCCCATACCCCGCCTCTGTCTTCATCTGCAAGGTAATGAAGTTCATCAAATACTACGGTTTTTAAATCTTTTAATATCGGATTATGATTATTCATCGCATTTTGCATAAGCATATTACGATATACTTCTGTTGTCATAATTACGATTGGCGCATTTTTGTTAATCTTTCTGTCACCTGTTAATAAGCCTACATTTTGCGGGCCGTATATTTTTTCAAATTCTCGAACCTTATCATTACTTAATGCTTTAAGAGGAGCTGTATAAAATGTCTTTTTCCCCTCATTAAGGTTTTTTTGTATGACATAATGTGCAATTGCGGTTTTTCCGGTTCCGGTTGGTGCGGCGACAACAACGTCATTACCTTTATACAGATTTTCCGCTGCAGCTTTCTGGTAAATATCCGGTTTAAAAGCTCTATTTGTTTCTTTATCAATCGGCAGATTAAAATAGTTATCATCTAATGTTTTTTGAAAGTCCGCGGTATATCCGGTAAATCTCACCAATGAACGATTTGCCGGATTTAAGTGATTAAGGTTTAACTCTTTATAACTTATCGCAGGGGAAGTTGTATTGTTTTGGACAGTATTTTGCCTAAAATTTGTCGATTGAATTCCCAAGATATCGGGGCGGTTAAGTATATGCATATAATTTCTCCACAGTTTATGTTATTTTAAACCCAAAATTTTAGATTTTTTGCTAGAAGTATATACTTTTCGACATAAATATTAACATTTCGCTCTGAAATTAATGTAACAGCTGGTTAATAAAAATATTATAATTAGTAAAGAGAAGTTAGAAATGCATCTAAGCAGTCAAGTAGTTAGGCTGTTAAGTGAAATTTTTGTCCACTTTTTGGGGACACTTTATTTAGGTTCTTGTGATTAGTGAGGGGAGACAGTTTTTTGTCATTTTGCGTAGACTAAAGTCTAGTTTACTATTTTGTAAATTTTTGTTTAACATTTTACATTATAATAGTACATTGCTATAATATTAATTATGAAAACAGCATTTGAACTTGGAAAAATAGTATTAAATAATTTATTTAGGTTTGATTTAACCAATACTTGTAAGCTTGTATTGTTATCACTTATTGACTGTTATAATCCAAAAAACAAATATGTATTTCCCAAACAGAGTACAATAGCAAAAAAGATTGGTGTGGGAACGCACTCCGTTGCAAGAGCTATAAAATCTCTTGAAAAACTTTGTATTATTTCCAAAACAAGAAAATATTCTAATCTTTATACTATAAATATAAAAGAAATCCTTAATAAGGTACAAATTGATATTTCTAAATTGCCAATTTGTAACCTAGAAAGTGCCAATTTGGCACCTGCTAATATAACAAATAAAGAAAAAATAAAAGAACAGGATTTTGATAAAAATTTTTTTCAAGAAAACTCTGCTGCGATAGAAAAAACTCAAAAGCTTTTGGGTTCATATAAAGCCATGGAACTAAAGGATGATTACACAAGCTGGAATAAAGAACAAGCCATTAGGCATATGGTTAAGGTTATCCCCGCGCCGGCACTCAAAAAGAGTACTCTTGCAAAATATTTGATTGAAAAATTCTCAATATCTATAGATGAAATAATGAAACTTAAAAAAAAATCTTAAATGTATTTTTAATAACAATTACATTTAGTTTTTAGGTCGGACAATTGAGACAAGCGAATCTTTCGGCATAAATGTGCGGCAGACTCCGTTACAGCCGGCGATGAAGAATACTTCCAGTTTTTGACCTTTTTTTATCCCGAGTTCATCAAACGAAATAGATATATCAACCAATTCATTTATCGGGATATTTATATTTTGAAACTCTTTTGTTTCCCACAGATTATCAGATATAGCGCTGGAAAAAGTCGGCTGATACATTATCTTGCCGACAAATGTAAGCATTAATTCATGGTTATATTTTTTCTTCAATAATGGAAATATTGCATCATGATTATTCGCAATTCTTATGCTTGAAGCCGGAATCATTTTGCTGTTCTTTTTCAAATAAATAAGAAAATGCGATATTCTTGGGCGCATTGAATCTGCATCTTTAAAATTAGGGTTCATATGAAGTCTGAAATAAACATTATTTTCATCATAGCCATACTCAATTTTGTCACAGAGTTTGTTATCCCTGAATACCGGTCCGTCAATTAAATCAAAGCTATTTATGTATTCAACGTTATTATCTATAAATTTGTAACTGTCGTCATCTGAGATATTTTGATAAGCAAGAGCAATTGTTGAAGTATCAAGGAAATCCGGATATGCAGAATCTAAAAATTTATAAGCATTTTTCAAATGTTCTCTGAATAAATAATCAAATACATTGTCCTGACCGGAATTATTCGGTTCACCATACCACCAGAACCAGTCACTTCCTTCTGCTATATAGATTTCATTCATCGCTGCATCAACTGCCGAAGAATCCGGAAACCCTTTTGCTATTTCTTTTATATCATTTCTTACGGTTGTTAAATAATTCCAGCCGAGATTTTTGACGGGGTCTCCTATCCAGAACAAGAAATCTTTATTAATCCAGGAACCCGGATAGATTCCTTCTAGCGGACGTTTATTTTCATCTTTTGCAATATAATCTGATACCAGCACCGTCTCAAGGGTAGAATCTTTTTCTATCAACGAGTATAACGTATTCAAGAACTCTGCGCCGTCACCTTTGTATCTTTCCCAGCAATTTTCACCGTCTTGGGCTATAGTCAACAAGTGAGAATTATCCGGAGATACAAGAAGTTTGCTTTGCATAAGTTTTATTTTGTTATATAAATCCTCTGCAGCATTTTTAGAGTTAATATTTGCATATTCAAAATTTATCAGATTGGATACAGAAGAATCTCTGAACACAATATCTATATCAGATTTATCATTTTTATAATTATAAACCTTCAAAAGATGATACGGGTCTTCCAAATTTCCCCTGAAATCTCTTATAAACTCAAAATTAATTGTCTTGGAAAGAATAGACTCATCAGATACGGTCCATCTTATTCCCAAATCCGATAACAAATCAAGAACTTTGGTAGTCAGGCAATGTTCAGAAGCCCATATTCCTTTAGGTTTAACCCCAAAAACTTCTTCAACTCTATCGATGGCTTTTTTTACCTGAGTGTAAGCATCTTCAGACAAATCCATAGATTCCGGAAGATTATCTTTTACTGCAGCATCTTGAACGGCTGTTTCATAATCACATAAAATCGGTAATATCGGGTGGTTATAAGGGCTGGTTGTTAATTCAATTCTGCCTTGTTTTATGTATTCTCGATATGTCGGGATTATTTGAGAAATAATTTTTCGATGGAGTTCTATTATTTTTTCTCTGTCTGCAAGAGTAAACCCTTTTTCTTTTGCGGTAATTTGACGCAGTTCAGGGAAACGGCTCAGGTGAGTCGGGTCAATCCAGGCAAGATTGAATAATGCCATCAAATCAGAATATTCCTGATCCGTAAAATCATTTGTATTAATTTCTTTTTTGGCAAACCGTTTTTTGAACAGTTTTCTATAAGTCGGATGATGAAAAATCATTGTTTCATATTCTGCAGAAAAGAAATTCTTAAGAATATATTCTTTTTCACTGCTAGATAATTCTTCAACAGGAGTTACGGTAAGGCTTGAATGAATATCGTGTGCTCCATTTTCGGAATAATCAATTATTTCGTCAATCAATGCCGGTACAAGGTTAAAATTTAGTTTGAGATTCGGATGTTTTTCTAAAAGCAGTGCCATATCAAGGTAATCTTTTACTGCGTGAAGTCTTGCCCACGGCATAAGGTAGACCGAATCTAATTGGTAAACGGGCTGGTGCATGTGCCAGTAAAATGCGATTGATAACTTTTTTAAACTTCCGTCCATCGAAATTATTATACCAGAAAATTTAAGAATTTACGATATATAATCCATCCACTCAGAAAATTTCTTGAGTCCGGTTTTGAGTTTATCAGAATCGTTGCAATATCCGATTCTTAAAAATCCATCCAGCTCAAGTGTTTCTCCGGGTAAAAATAACACTCCGGTATCCGAAAGAAGTTTTTTGCACAACTCATAAGATGAAATCTTCATATCATATCCTAAAAATGCAGTCGTGCCGCCGTTTGGCAGGATACAAGAGATATGCGGCTCTGAATTTATCCATTCCGATAAAACTTCATAACCTTCTTTTACTTTTTCTATATTCCGTTTGAATATCTTATCTTTATTTTCAATAGCAATTGATGCAAAATAGTCGTCAATTTGACTTACACTTATTGTATTATACTGGCGCTGATGGTTAATCTCTTTGATAATATCTTTATTTCCCGCAGCCCAGCCGACTCTAAGCCCCGCAAGCGAAAACCCTTTTGACAAAGATGATGTCGAAATCCCTTTTTCATACAAATCAGCAATTGAAGTTGTATTATATTTATTCTCTCTTACTATTCCTCTATATACTTCATCAACCAATATATATGCTCCGTTCGCAGCAGATATGATTTCTTTCATCAAATCATCTTCTATTACCGCTCCTGTCGGATTATTAGGATTTATCAACGTTATAAGTTTTGTTTTATTTGTCACAAGTTTTTTTAACTCATCAATATCCGGAAGCCAGTTATTCTCAGGTTTTAAAAACAACCTTTTGACATTTGCTCCTATTGATTCCGGAATGGAATAATGCTGTTGATACGCAGGTAAAATTGATATAACCTCATCACCTGATTCAACAAGAGATAAAAACACAAGCTGGTTTGCACCGATTGCACCGTGGGTCAGTGTGATATTTTCAGGTGTTTGATTAAGATACAAAGATGATATTGCGCTTTTTAATCTTGCAGAACCTTGAATCTCACCGTAGGTGAGCTTTTTATCAAGGATTTCTGCTATATCAGTCATTTCTGCAAGCTTTAACAAATCATTCAAAGACATTGAATCAATACAAGTATCTGCAAGGTCATATTTTGCCTTGCATTCATATTTATTAAACCATTCTTCAACTTTGAATCTATCTATTCTCATTTTATACCGATAAACTTCTTAACCTTGATTTCTTTACCGTCACCTATTCCCACCCCAACCAGAGAGTTATCAAATATTAAAGAGAGAATACCCTCTTGATTTGAATGTATCTGCATACCGTTTGAAACTCTTTTGTATTCGGTATTATTAAGTATAACTTTTGCCAAAGGCAGTTTATCAACAGGCGGTATAAGATGTTTTTCAACATCTTCAGCAGTTTTTAAATCGTATAAGGTGATTGAATTGTTTACCCCAAAATCTCCCGCCTGTACACGTTTGAGGTTTGTAAGATATGCGCCGCATTTTAAATCCTGTCCCAAATCATAACCTATTGTCCTGATATAAGTACCTTTTGAACATTTTATATAAATTTCTGCCAGCTGCGACTCTTTATTAAACGATAAAAGTTTTATTTCTTCTATAAACACTTTTCTAGGTTTTATTTCAACATCAACACCGGCTCTCGCGTATTCGTAGAGTTTTTTACCGTTAACTTTTATAGCGGAATACTTAGGCGGAATCTGTTCTATTTCGCCTTGATATTTTACGAGGACAGCTGACAATTCATCTTTTGTAATTTGTATATCGGATTCAGACAATATTTGACCCTCGATATCATAAGTATCTGTTGTTTTGCCGAACTGTACAGCTGCAATATATGCTTTATCATCAGATAAGTATTCTATTAATCTGGTTGCTTTTCCGATACTGACAGGCAGAACTCCTTCCGCAAAAGGGTCAAGAGTTCCGGTATGACCTATTTGTTTTATTTTTGTAATACGACGAAGATAAGATATTACATCGTGTGATGTTATACCTTTTGGTTTATATATATTCAAAAATCCAAACATTGGCTAGATTTCGCCTCTTGAAATTTTATTGATAAGTTCAGTAACCCTTGAACCTTCTTCAAGTCCGTTTGAATAAACGAATCTTAATTCAGGCGTTAATCTCAAACGAATTCTGCGCCCAACTTCATATCTGATTTTTGGGGTGCTTTTTTCTATTACTTCTTTGGATTTTTCAATCTGTTCTTCAGAACCCAGTACACTATAAATAACTTTCGCAAACGAATTGTCGTGAGAAACTTCTACATCAACTATTGATACAACACCTTCTAACCCTCTGACTTCACGTCTTAAAATGTCAGAAATTTCTCTCATTAATTCTTTTCTTACACGTTCGTTTCTTAAAGTCATGTTGTACTCCTAAATTAATTAATACTATGATACATGAAATTGATTTTATAATCAATGAGTTTATTGGATAAAATTTTGCTTGTCAAAAAGAGATTCTTCGGGCTTTGCCTAAGAATGATGAAAAATTTAATCACTCTTTACTTGTCAAAGATTGTTTCACTTCGTTCTCAATGACTTAAAAAAGTTTAAGTCTCTATACTTCAACAAAATCTTTAGCTATTATATCTTCTGTCAGTTTTGTTGCAAGACCGCTGAAACTTAATGTTACATTTGAGTTTTCATTGATTTCGGATACAGGCATTGCTTTGTTGATTGATGACATAATAGTAAAATAGTTATTAGGTATTTTCCAGTAGATTTTTTGGTTCAAAACCTTTTCAACATCTTCTATTTTTATTTCGTCATTTTCTAAGTATCTGTTTATAATAATCTTAGTTTTGTTTTCATCAAATCCCAAATTACTGAATAAATCGAGGCAGCGCTGGCAGTTTCTTATTAATGGCAGGTTTACAATAGAAACCAGAAGTATTAAGTCTGATAATTCCAGTATTTTCATGTTCATTTTATCAATACTTGTTCCGACATCAACTAATATATAAGAAAATGCTTCTCTTAAGTATTCAAAAAGCTTGAATATGTGTGTCGGAGTCATCATTTGACTTTCTTCCATATATATAGGCTCTGCCAGTACATACAAACTGGTATCTTTATATTGTTTACAAGCATTAACTACAGCTTCCGCACCTTTATGCGCTGCAGTTTCAACCGCTGATGCAATACTGATAGATGGTTTTATATTTATAAATGTCGTTACGTCGCCTAATGGAAGATTTAAATCTACAAGTACAACTTTTTCTCTCGTTTGGCGTGCAAATTCTACAGCAAGATTTGTTGCAATCGCTGTTTTTCCGATTCCGCCTTTATTTGAAAATATTGATATAATGTTTGATTTGTTAATAGCTTTAACAACATCTTTACAACATTTTTTAAGTGCTGTCAGAAAATCTTTTTTAATAATCGGTTTTGATATAAAATCTTTGGCACCGGCTCTCAAAGCTTGAATTACAAGATTTGTTGTATAATTTTCCGATAAAACTATTACGTTTATTTTGTTATCCGCAAGAAGGCTGATTGTTTTTTTGATAGATGCAATTCCTTCGTTGGCAGATATTATTACAATATGCGGGTGTGTTTTTAATGCATAAAAAGTTCCTTCTTTATAATCCGTATATATATTATCTAATTCAGCTTCTTCAATATCAGAGATATACGTTTTTATAAGCTCTGCTGATTCTTTGTCAGATTCTAAAACAACAACTTTATTATTCATAAATCACCTCTAAATAATGATACATTATTTAGTTTAAATATACAATGCCTTATTTGTATATCTAAAATATTAGGTTTAATGCGAAGTTTTTATAAAACCGCTCTTACTTCCCAAAGTTTTTCTTGTTGGTTATATACAGCATCAGTAAATTTAGTATTTGGCGGCGCAATATATTCATAAGGTGCTTTTAATAACTTAAAATCTTTTGGGAAAGTTATTTTAACTATTTCCCCATACTTTGAAAGACTAAAAGAACTTGCTAATGACTTATCTTCCGTAACGGACGTAAATCCTTTATTATTGTTAAGCATAGTATTTATATCAAGATTCTTTTTCGGATTAATTATGAGCCCTCTATATGCGACTAATTCTTTATCAAGCGGTTTGGCTGTATTAATTGCATACATTAATACATCATATTGTTTTTGGGCTGACTCACTTAGCGGTACATTTTTCCGGAGGTAATCATTTATATATGAACATTTTTGATATTCTCTAACCATATTTTTAATAGTTTCTTGAGAATATTTCCGCTCAAACGTATCAGTTCCTAACTTGGTTAAAAACTTTGTATTAAGTTTGCCAAAATGAATGCCTGATATGGCATTATTTGATATTGAGTTATTAATATCTGATTTTATGTACATAACAACAATATTCCCTAGTATTATAAACAATGATTCATAACAAATATTGTGTAATTGTAACAAATTGTTAACAAAATTAATCAAAAAAGGCAATTATATATCAAGTATATACTTTATATATGTATAAAGGTCGAAAAAAAAGGAGAAACTGAAATGTCAGATCCAATCAGCCCATACAGAGCAGGCGGATGGCCAAATGAACATAACCCTTGGGGACGCTGGGAAAATAATGGTACTGGCAAGCTATTTGAAACAGCAGCTGATGGCAGCTGGCTTGATAATGGTGATTATGAACGTGCATATAAAGGTTTTCCTTCTTATAAACAAGTGAATTTGTTTGTTGGTGGCGGAACATATTTTGCTCCATCATGGAAAACTACACTTGGTTTCGGCTTGGGTAGATTAGCAACAACAGGGCTTGGTTTGTGGGTTTTAAGTTTGTTTGGTCGTAAGAAACAACAACCTGCACAAGCAAGCTTTACTGTTAATCCTTATTTGACATATTTCAACAATCTTAAGTCCAGATTTATGCCTACAGGATTAGGTATAAACGGAATAACTGGAACAATTGGTGGAACAGGCGGAACTCAAACAATTATTCATAAATGTGAATGTGATTGTTGTAACGATAAGAAACCAGATGATACCGAAAATACACAAGGTGTTCGAGGAGAACAAGGCGTAGAAGAAGGCGGTAATAAAGGTCAAGCCTTTGAAGCTACTGCTACAAATATTAAGTCTACATATAACGTTAGCGGATCTGTTAAAAATGAAGGTAATTTAAATGCTGATGGATTCCCAGAATCATTTGAAATACATGATTCTAATATAACAAAAGATAAAGATCATCCGAATATTTATAAATATGTATATGTCAGAACAGATGAAGCAACAGGTAAACCTGTTTATAAGTTTGATTCTGTATCATTACAAACCGATAAGAAAAAAGAAGATTTGCCTCCGATTATTAAAAATGAATTTTTAGTTAAAGACGGCATTGTAAAAGATAAAGGTATTACTGGAAATATTACAGATATGGCTGCCATCAACCCAACTGGACCTGGAGTTTCAAAAGGCGTTTTAGTTGTATATAAAGAAGGTATGACCTCTGTAACATTACCATAAACTAACTCAATAACATAGCATTATAAGAACTTCGGACTAAAGGACCAATCTGGTATTTCTTTAGTCCGATTTTTTCAGCAAGTTTTTTTAGTTCTTCAAACTCTTCTAATGTGTAATATTTACTGACTTCCAGATGCTGTTTGGATGGTTGGATATACTGCCCTATTGTCAAAATGTCACAACCTGTATTTTTTAAGTCAACAAGAGTATTTTCAATATCTTCCATAGTTTCGCCCAACCCGACCATCAATCCTGATTTTGTTTTGATATTACTGTTATCTTTAATATATTTTAAGACCTCCAGAGAACGGTTATAATCCCCCAGCGGACGTGCGGTTTTGAATACGTTTCGTGTTGTTTCTATATTATGATTAAATACATCCGGATGTGCTTCAATTATAATATCCAATGCGCCGTTTTTTCTCAAAAAATCAGGTGTCAGAATCTCTATTTTTATATCGTTTGACAAATTTCGTATCTCTTTTATACATTCCGCAAAATGACTTGCACCGCCATCCGGGAGATCATCTCTTGTTACAGATGTTATAACTACATATTTTAGCCCGAGTTCTTTAACCGCTTCCGCAAGATGTTTAGGTTCATTTTTATCTAAAGGCTCCGGTTTGGCTGTTGAGATATTACAGTATTTGCAGTTTCTTGTACAGACATTACCCATTATCAAAAACGTTGCTGTATTATGTCCATAACATTCATTTTTGTTAGGACATCTTGCCCCGTCGCAGACAGTATTCAGGTGTTTTGTTTTTAAAATCCGTCTGACGGTTTTTGTGTTTTCATCATCTATAATATTTCGTTTTAAATAATCCGGGAGTCTTCTCATAACTGCATAACTCCTTCAAATATTCCTTCCGAATAAGTCGGATGCGCAAAACAAACCTCTTTGAGTTTATCAACGGTTATATCGTTCTGCATTGCAATAACTATCTGTTGAATAAGTGCGGAGGCTTCTTTTGAAATAATATGTGCTCCGATTATTTTATTATCCTTTGATACTATTTTAATAAATCCGTCTATGCATCCGTCACAGTGGGCTTTACCGAGTGCAGATACAGGGAATACCACTTTATCAAACCCTTCTTCCTCTTCTTTTGATTTAAATGTTTTTCCGACCCAGGCAATTTCGGGTGTTCCGTATATAACAGACGGTATCAAATCTTTACGGTACGGAATATTTAAAACAAGTTCCTTCGCCTGACTTGTTGCATAATGTGCAAGTTGAATTTCGCCTGCAGCATCGCCTATGATTTTTATTTTTTTATTCTCACAGATTGCTTCGGCAGATAAATTTTCTGCCTCGCAATGACGAACCCTGCCGGCAGCAACAAGAATACAATCTGTTTCCAGGGTTTCACCGTTTGATAATGTAACTTTGTTTCCTTCAATATTTTTAATTGAGGTTTCTGTGTGGTATTTTATCTTATTCAATTTAAACTGACGTTCAATACGTTTTGAAACTTCCCAATCCGCAAGCGGAACCAATTGAGATGCGATTTCGACAATCGTTACATCAACTTCAAATGCTGATAAAATTCGCGCCCATTCAATCCCTATTGCGCCTGAACCTATGATAACAATACGTTTTGGCAGCTGTTTAAGGTTTAAAATATCGTCAGAGTTTAAAATAAATTTGTGGTCAAATTCCAGTCCTTTAATTTCTTTTGGATATGAACCCGTACATAATACTATTTCCTTGCAGGAGTACTGTTCATTATTTGATTCTATTACGGTATCGGATATTATTCGGGCTTCGGATTTAACAATAGTTATACCCGCTTGTTTCATCATTAATTCCAATGATTTTCTGAGCTTTTGAATAGTTGTATCTTTGTGTTCAGCTATTTTTTCAAAATCAAATTTTATATTATCCGCATAAATTCCTATTTTGTCAGAGGTTTTCATTTCCTGATATACTTCCGCTGCGTGTAAAAAGAGTTTTGTCGGAATACAGCCTCTGTTCAGGCAGGTCCCTCCGAGTTCATCTTTTTCAAATAAAACTACGGATGTTCCTTGTTTTGCAGCATATAATGCCGTTGTATATCCGGCAGGTCCCCCGCCTATTATCCCTAAGTCAAATGTTGTCATAATAAAATAATACTCCCTTGGGTATTATTTTAGCATAAATCGGTATTTCTGTATCAATTTTGTTATATAATAATTGCATGGCGAAAGTAAAAACAAAATTTGTATGTCAGCAATGCGGCTACGAGACTGCCCGCTATATGGGGAAATGTCCCGAATGCGGCAGCTGGGAATCGTTTGTAGAAGAAACCATCGTACAAGAAGTTTCTTCAAAAAATAACCGTACGGTTATAGATATTATGCCGCCGACTCCGATTAATAAGATTAAAGTAGGGGCAGAAATCAGAATCCCTACAAATATTTCTGAATTTGACAGAGTGTTAGGCGGCGGACTTGTTCAAGGTTCTCTTATTTTGATTGCAGGCGATCCGGGGATAGGAAAATCAACCCTTCTTTTACAATCAAGCGGTGAGTTGTGCAAACAGAATAAAAAAGTTCTTTACGTATCCGCAGAAGAATCCGCAAGCCAGATTAAACTACGTGCTGACAGGCTACAAATTGTACATGACAACCTATACATTTACCCCCAAACAAATTTTGATTCAATTAAACATCAAATAATAAACGAAAGACCTGATGTTGTAGTTGTAGATAGTATTCAGGCAATTTATTCTTCTGATGTCCAAAGTACTGCAGGAAGTGTTTCTCAGATTAGGGAATGCTGTAATGCTCTGATGCAGCTTGCAAAACAAGAAAATATTACAATCATTGTTGTCGGTCATGTAACAAAAGAAGGTAATATTGCAGGGCCGAAAGTTTTGGAACATATGGTAGATACCGTTATTCAGTTTGAAGGTGACAAATACAAGTCCTACAGAATACTAAGAGCGGTTAAAAACAGGTTTGGAAATACATCAGAAGTCGGAATTTTTGAGATGTGTGAAAAAGGGCTTAAAGAAGTTGTAAACCCGAGTGAATTATTCTTAAAAGAGTATAACCAGTCACAGGCAACAGGCAGCGTAATAATTGTGACAAACGAAGGTACACGTCCTATGCTTGTTGAAATTCAGGCGTTAGTCGGAACAACACCTTATCCGACTCCAAGAAGGGTCACAAACGGTGTGGATTTAAGCCGTGTATTGCAAATTCTTGCAGTGTTAGAAAAAAGAGTCGGTTTAAATCTTTCTAAACAAGACGTATATGTAAATGTTATAGGCGGGATTGATATTCAAGAACCGGCAGCGGATTTAGGAATTGCTCTTGCTGTTGCAACCTGTGCAAGAGATGTTGTAATAGACCCTCATACGGCAATCGTAGGTGAAGTCGGATTATCCGGAGAAATCAGAGCTGTAAATAATATTGAAAAAAGAATAAAAGAAGTTCAAAAACTCGGGTTCAAAAAAATAATTATTCCAAAATCAAACAAGGTTGATGAAAAGTTTGAAGGAATTCAGATTGTTAGAGTTGCTAAGATAATTGAAGCGATTACATCTTGCATTACTTCAAATACTTAGATTTTAGATTCTCAAATTTTTCTTCTCTTATATACGGCTTAAAATTTTCAATAAATTCCGCACGTTGATTTTCCGGAATATGCGGAAAGTGGATTAAAAATGTCAGAAAAATATAATCTTCGTAATAATTCTCGTATTTATTCCAGAATCCGTTATCAATCAATATACCTTTTAAATCTTTAAAAGAATCAAATATGTCAAAATGAACGTTGGAAATACCCGTGGAAATTGATTCTCCGTGTACATTATAGTTGTAGAGAACATCTTTTATACAAACAAAGCGTTTAAAGAACAGATGAGTGTTAACATTAAAACAAGTATCCTCCTGCATGCGGCAGAGCGGGAATTTTATGCGATGTTCTTTAATAATAGAGGTTTTGTAAATTTTGTTCCAAATAGGACCTGAAAACAGGGATATAATGTTTGCTTTTATATCTTCAATATACATAGGAATATCGTAATAAAATATTTTTTTCCCTATTCTGATGTTCATTGCTTCAACAAGCTGGGACTGCTGAAACATATTTGCTGCTGTGTAAATTACTTTGTAGTTGGAGTGAACACAGTCAACATCATTTTTAGTTGCTGCTTTATATAGCTTTTCATACATAACAGGCTCAATTGTGTCATCCGCATCAACAAACCCGATAAATTCACCTGCGGCAGTGTTGATACCTTCATTTCTTGCTATTCCCTGCCCGCTGTTTGGCTTAGTGATTATTTTTATCCTTGAATCTTTTTGTGCATATTCTTCAAGTATAGATGAAGAATTATCAGTTGAACCGTCATTAATGCATATAATTTCTAAATCGTTTAAAGTCTGATTAATAACAGAATCTAAACATCTGGCTAATGTTTTTTCCGCATTATATATTGGAATGATAACCGATACTTTTCCCATACAAAATAGTGTATCAAATACCTGAAATTTATTCAAATTTTAGTGTTGATTTTACACTCTAAAATAAGGCTAAATAGCTCTCAGGGATTAGGTTTTACCCCTTGCAAAAATGTTTTTATTTGTTATAATATATTTGTAGTTCGAGGTGTTTATTATGAAAGTTATGTTTGAACCTGCAATCGGGGCGACAATGTCGTTCGGGTGTAAAAATCGTGTTGCAAAACAGGCAGGGAGTGAACTGCCGGTAAGACGTGAAGGTTATTCTAACGAAGAAATCTATAACGCCATAATGTCCGTAAAAAATAAATTAACCAAAGTATTTGTAAGAGAACCTCACAAAGAGTCTTTGAATATGGTTGGTTAATATCCGGCACCTTCATCCCACAGAGTATCATCATAATGGGTAAGTTCAAGATGTCCGATAACAAGGGTGTTTCCGTTTTTAATCCCCAGTTTGTTAAGTTCATCAAATACGCCCATTGATGTCAGAATCCCTTGCAGTCTTATAATTTGTTCAGGATTTCTTGCATCTGTTACGCTTGCAAGACGGGAAATTTTTCCGCCCTCTACGACAAATGTATTTTTATCAAGTTTATATATTTCAAACGCACTGTCATCGTTGTTGTATGCACCTTCATCTTCTTCAACAATAACTTCTACTACAGGACGTTCAATTTCTTCTACTTTTTGAGAAATGTATTGAAGTACTTCATCAACGTTTTCTTTTGTTGCAGCTGACATTGTGAATATTTTTTCGCTTGGAAGAAGTTTTTTGAATTCATCTAATACGGATTCAATTTTTTCATCTTCGACGGCATCAATTTTGTTTAATACAACAACTTGAAATCTATGTGCAAGAGCTTCGGAGTGTTTTTTTAATTCTTCGTTAATCTTTAAGTATGTATCAACCGGATTATCCGCAGTTAAATCTACAATATGAACAAGGAAACGGCATCTTTCAACGTGTCTTAAAAATTCGTGTCCTAATCCTACTCCTTCGCTTGCACCTTCAATTAACCCCGGAATATCTGCAACAACATAACCGTCACCGTTCGGCTTTTTAACAACTCCCAGATTCGGAACAAGGGTTGTAAAAGGGTAATCAGCAATCTTAGGTTTTGCGGAACTTATAACGCTTATAAATGTTGATTTACCTGCATTCGGCATTCCTAAAAGCCCGACATCGGCTATAAGTTTTAGTTCTAAATCAACAAGTCTTTCTATTCCCGGTTCTCCCGGTTCACAAAACTGCGGGGCACGTTTTTGAGCCGAGGCAAACCTTGCATTTCCTCGACCGCCTCTGCCGCCTTTGGCAATAAGAACGGTTTGCCCTTCTTCTGTTAGGTCTGCAATCACTTTTCCTGTAGCGTCATCTTTTACTATTGTACCTAAAGGTACTTTTATATAGAGATGTTTTGCACATTTCCCGTGCATTGTTTTTATTCCGCCGTTTTGACCGTTTTCTGCTTTAAAAACAGAACGGTATTTGAAATCTAAAAGGGTTGCAAGACCTCTGTCCGCAACAAAATAAACGTCACCGCCGTTGCCGCCGTCGCCGCCTGCCGGGCCGCCTTTATCAACGTATTTTTCACGGCGCCATGCAACCATTCCGTTGCCGCCTCTGCCTGATACAAGTTTAATTTTTGTTTTGTCTATAAATTGCATTTTGCTTTATCCTATGATTGCTCTATAATGGTACTATGAACAAGGTTAAAAATACATTATTTAGTAACACTCCTGTAACATTAGATGAAAACAGCTATATTATGGCAATTGAAACAAGCTGTGACGAAACAGCCTGTGCTATTGTTCAAGGCGGGAGAAAAGTAATTGCAAATACCGTTGCATCACAAATTAAAACCCACGAACAGTATGGCGGTGTTATTCCTGAAATTGCTGCAAGAGAGCATTTGGAAGCAATTAATGTAGTGATAGATAAAACGTTTCAAGATTCAGGTTTAAAACCAGAGGATATGTCCGCTTTTGCAGGAACTGTAGGACCGGGGCTTGTAGGATGTTTACTTGTAGGATTAAATGCAACCAAAACCCTTGCACTTGTTCACGATAAACCGTTTATTGGTGTAAATCATTTGAACGCACACGTTAGTGCCAATTTTATTGATACGGATTTGGAACCGCCTTTTATTGCGCTATTGGTTAGCGGCGGACATACACAATTGATTGATGTCAAATCTTATTCCGAATTGGAAATTATTGGAGAAACAATAGATGATGCGGTGGGTGAAACTTATGATAAGGTCGCAAGATTGATTGGACTGCCGTATCCCGGCGGGCCAAAGCTTGATAAAATGGCTCACGAAGGAAACCCTCATGCATTCAAACTTCCGGAAGCAAAAGTCGGGGAATTTGATTTTAGTTTCAGCGGACTTAAGACTGCGGCATCCAGACTTGTGAAATCTTTTGACGGGAAAGAGTTGCCGCTTGCAGATATATGTGCAAGTTTTCAGGAAACCGTGTCTGAAACTTTGATTAAAAAGGTTAAACACGCACTTGAGGTTAAAGGCTATAAACAGGTAGTAATTGCAGGTGGTGTTGCTGCAAATTCTGAAATCAGAAGAAAAATATTTGAACTTGAAAAAGAAGGTTACAGGGTTAATGCCCCGATTATGAAATACTGTACTGATAATGCATCAATGGTTGCATCATCTGCTTATTTCTTTGAGAATACATTTGATGATGTTGACGTGGAAGTTTTTTCAAGATGTTAAGATAGTTCAATCAGGGATGGTTGAATTTTGGTGTGTGAATAAAAAAAGAGTAACTATTTATAGTTACTCAAAATAATTTCCCACAATATAATTCTTTTTTTTATCGACTATGTTAACCCGACCTGTTTGATTTATTACAATCGGTTTATTTTGATGTTTAATATAGTCGCATACAAGTTTATCTTTGTCAAAATCAAATATTTTTTCTTCACGGCCTACGTAATTAAGGGATGATACTTTATCTCCGCCTCTCATCACAAATGAGTCTGCTGCAATACGATAAGTTTTGGTTGTACTTGGATTTTTTATATTTATTGGTGTTTCTTTTCCATCGTTATCTACTTTTGTCATTGATAACAATTCCCCGTCTGATTTTCGTACGGTATACTTTACTCCGGATACTGCAAACAATCCGGGTCTTGAATTTACTAATGTTTTTGCGGTGAATTTGAATGCATCAACCAGATCTTTTTCTGTTACATTTGCAATAACCATTTCGTTATGGAACGGAGAAATCATTTTGGCATCTAATCTTGTAAACGTTCCCGGTTCAAAGGTTGAACGTAAGTTTGCAGAATTTAAAAACGCAATTTCAACACCCAGTTCATTTTTCATCGCATCTGCTACAAAATTTGCCTGCGGATTTTCTTGTGTTAATTTATTTTCCGGTTCCGGTAATACTGATTGAATATAGCCGACTTCTTCATTGTTTGGCATATCAGCTTCCAAAAGCTTTTGGTAAATTAAATTGCGTCCGTATTTTTTTGTCGGAATAATGTTATTTTGTACGGATTTTATTATACCGTTATCATCAAATTCAACATTAAGCATTCCAAAATAATCGCCGTCTTTACCGCCATTAGTTATAACAACAGGTTCTCCGGATTTTGAGGTTAAAAGATTTTCGCCCGGAGTGATATCTTTTACCAGATTATGAGAGTGTCCGCCGATTATTACATCTACGCCGGACAAATTTTTTGCGGCAATTTGGTCATTTTTATACCCCATGTGTGACAGAAGGATAACGTGTTTTATACCGTCTTTTTCCATTTTCTTTTGTTCTTCTTGAACACCTTTTATTGTGTCTTCAAGATTATCAACTTTGCAATCGTCGTAATAGTCAGCATGTGTATATCTATCGTTCATATCAATAGGTGAAACTCCTATTATTCCGACTTTTTTACCTTTTATTTCCGTGACAATTGAATTTATAAACCTGTCATTAATCGGAGCTTTGTTTGTTTCACGATATAATCTTTCTGCTTCTTTTGGATCAGGAATAACTTGTCTGTAATTTACATCTACAAGTTTTGTTTTTAAATCTTTTGTCAGATTCATAAATGTTTTTTGATCCATATCAAGTTCATGGTTTCCGACGGGTGATGCGTTAATGTTTGCAAGATTCATATATTTTGCAACACCTTTATTAAGGTGAATATTTTTTTCGTCCCCTAAAAAATTATCCCCGCCTGACAAACGTATATCACAGCTTTGAAGCGGTAATATAGTTCTTTCCATCTTGGTTAACTGTCCGTGGAAGTCGTTGATATATCCAATATTGAAAGTCGTTGTTGCAGGTTTTGACTGCTCGTTCGTCTGAGGCTTTTGAGTTACACTCGATTGCCTGTTTGCTGCAGGTTGTGCGGCTGCACGAAATCTAATATTGTTGGAGAAATTATTTGTAATCATACTACACCTGCTTATAAAAAACAGGTAATCTTATTTTTTTGTTAGTATTTTAATATTTTGTTACATTGAAAGATACTTTAAACACTCACGCAGCAATTCTTCCGAATCATTAGGGTTTGAGAGTTTAGATACGACAACTGATATAGCTGTTTTTATTTCATCATACTCATAACCGAGAGATTGAAGTACCGCAAATGTATCCTGTGTCGCCTGAGATTCTGTAATTTTTGAGTCTTCAGACTTGATAGGAGTAATGTTTGCTTTTATTAACTTATCTCTTAATTCCAGAATTATTTTTTGCGCCAGTTTTGTGCCGACACCTTTAGCCAGAGTTAGTTCTTTGTAATCTTCGTTAATCACAAGAGATATAAGGTTACACGCATCAAATTTCCCTAAAAGAGCCAAGCCCATCTTTGTACCGACACCCGATACTGATGTTAAAATTTTAAAAATATCTCTTGTTTCTTTGGCTAAAAACCCGCATAAAAACATTGAATCTTCTTTGTGTATTAATGTTGTATAGACTTGTATTTCAGAATTAATATCCGGTAATAGAGAATAATCAATTTCGGATGTTTCTATCCTATATCCTATTCCATTTATGTCTACAACCAGAAAATAACCCGTTTGGGTAGATATTTTATCTGCCAGAACTCCTTTTAAATATTCAAACATGCATATCTCCTTGAGATTAATTCGTTTGTTTTCTTACGAACTTCTTTATCTATTTCAAAAATTGTATCAATATCAGGATTACTAATATGTTCAAAGTTAGAATAGATATCTTCTGTTATTTGATAAATATCGTATAATTTGATTTCACCTCTTAAAAATGCGAAAACAGCTTCTTCATCTGCTGCATTCAATACAACTGTTGCGGAGCCGCCGAATCTGCCTGCATTATAAGCTAATGATAAGAATTTAAATTTATCGTAATCCGGCTTTTCAAAGTCAAGTCTTGCAATATTTGCAAAACTGAAAGATTTTGATTTTATACCTTCAAATCTTTCCGGATAACAAATAGCATACTGTATCGGGATATGCATACTCGGCAAACCTAGCTGAGCAATTACGCTTCCGTCAACGTATTCAATTGCTGAATGTACAACACTTTGCGGATGAATTACAACGTCAATATTATCATAATCCATATTAAATAAGTGATGCGCTTCAATGATTTCAAGACCTTTGTTCATCAATGTTGCGCTGTCCACAGTTATTTTGGGTCCCATATTCCATCTTGGATGTGCAAGCGCCTGCTCTACTGTTGCATTTTTCATATCTTCTATGGATTTATGCAAAAAAGGACCGCCTGAGGCTGTAATAATGAGTTTTGAAACCTGTGAGATGTCTTTTATACACTGGTGAATCGCACAATGCTCGCTATCTACAGGAATTATAGAAACTCCGTTTTCTTTTGCAAGTTTCATTACAATATCGCCCGCCATTACAAGAGTTTCTTTATTGGCTAAAGCGATATTAATTTTATTTTGAATAGCTGTAAGAGTTGGTTTTAAACCTATTTTACCGGAGCACGCCATTAAAATTATATCATTTTCTGTATTAGAACAAATTTCTTCTAAGCCTTCTTGCCCTATAAGAACATTATCGCATCCGATAACTTTATCTGCATCTTTTGATACAGAAACATATTTAGGATGGAATTTTGCTATTTGTTCGTTAATTTTTTCGATATTTGATCCTGCAGCAAGTGCAACTATTTCAAACTTATCCCTTAATTTGTCTATCACTTCCAGGGCCTGAGTACCGATTGAACCGGTTGAGCCTATAATACTAATCTTTCTCTTCATAATTTAATTATATCCCACAATCGAATAAAGCGGAATTAAAAATCCCGCTTTATTTGTTATTTAACATCTTGTTTTATTATTATTAGATTATTTATTACTTTCATTGCAACAGTCGGCAGTACAACGTGTTCAAGTCCGTCAGCTATTGAAAGAATTCCGCCTGCTTTTAATGTTACATCCTCACCTTTGTATTGAAAAGTGTATTCAGTATCTCTATCTGATCTGATTGTTATTTGATTTTCTGACATTTTAATATTTTCCTCTTATTCCAAAAAATTACACCAAAGACAGGATAACCTATCTTTGGTGTTTTTTAATCCTCTGACTAGTCAAAAACGTATCCGATGATTGCTGCTTCTCTAGCCTTTTTAACAGCTTTAGCAATCATTCTTTGGTGTCTTGCACAGTTGCCTGTTACACGTCTAGGAATGATTTTGCCTGCTTCTGTTAAATATCTCTTAAGTTTTGCAGCATCTTTATAATCGATACTGTCAACGTGATCTGCACAGAAGCTGCAGCTTTTACGTTTTTTTCTGTCTTGTTCTTGTCTTGCCATTGTTTTATTTTTGCCTTTCTAGCCTTATTATTTATTACTTTTTACATATATCGTTACTAACCGGAAATCTAAATACAGAATATTTTATAACTCTATATTTATCTTATCTCTGGTTTAGAACGGGATTTCTTCTTCTCCGATTAATTCTTCAGAGAATTCTTCTTCTGCAAATTTTGAAATTTCACCGCTTGATTGAGCAGAAGCAACAGATGAAGTTTCGCCCATTTTTTCAATTGTACCGGCATCTATTTCAAAAATCTTGCGTTCTGAACCGTCTTCCATCTTGGCATTTGCGGTTTGTAATCTGCCTTCAACCAAAATCTTATCACCTTTTGAAATGCTTTCCAAAACAGGTTCAAGTATTGTTCTTGTAGATAATACACGAATTAGTGTTTCTTCTCTTTCACCAATATTCAAAATTAATGAATATACTGCAACATTATTTTGTGTAAAGCGTTTTTCAGGTGCTCTGAATACGGTTCCTGTAACAACAGATTTTGCTATTGTCATTTATTATACCTCTTGAGCTGTTTTTTCGTATGACATAAACATTGTTCTTAAGATGCTGTCATTTAAACGTAATTGTCTTTTGAATTCAGCAACTTTTGATTCGTCTAAAGAAATAACAAAGTTTACAAAGAAACCGTCTCTGAAATTGTTAATTTCGTAAGCCAATTTTTTACGGCCCATTTTGTCTGTAGAATTTACGCTGCCTTTTAGTGTTTCAACATCAGATGTTAATTTAGCAACTAATTTATCGATTTCTTCTGCATCGGTGTTTGGTTTGTAAACAACTAATAATTCGTATTGTTTCATATTTATAATTCTCCTTATATTTCATAGATAATTAAAATACTATCATAAACATAAGAATTACAATACGTATTCGGCATAAAAATTATAATTTGCAGGACCAATTAAATAAATATCACTTTTTTTATCATACTCATATCCAGTCCAGTCAACGGTTACAACCCCGCCAGGTAAATTTACTTTAACTTTACAGTCTGTTAAGTTATTTAAAACTCCCATAACAACCGCAGCGCATGCACCAGTTCCGCAAGCAAGTGTTATGCCGCATCCTCTTTCATAAACACAAAAATCTATTTCTTCTCTGGATTTAATATTTACAAACTCTACATTTGTATGTTCAGGGAAAAGCGGATGGCATTCTAAATCAGGACCGTATAATTTTGCCATTTCATACACATCCTCTTTGGTAAAGATTACGCAGTGCGGATTCCCCATTGAAACAGCATTTGCTTTGAATGTTCGACCTTTCACTTCTATATCAAAATTAAATATATCAGTTCCTCGAAACGGTATTTTGGCTATTTCAAATATTGGCTTAGACATATTAACGCTTACCAGATTGCAATCAAGAACTTCCGGCCATATAACACCGGCACCGGTCATAACTGAGAATTGCTTTTTATTAACCAGTCCGTTATCTACGACATATTTTGCAAAACATCTCATGCCGTTTCCGCACATTTGAGCCGTTGAGCCGTCAGAGTTATAAAAATACCATTCAATATCAGTCTGGCGGTTTCTTGGAAGATTCGGGATAATCATACCATCTGCGCCGATTCCAAAATGTCTGTCGCAGATTTTTACTGCTAAATCTGCCATTGACATATTTGTTTTGTCGTACTCTCTTTTGTCAATGATAACAAAATCATTGCCGCAGCCGTTCATTTTGGTAACTCTTATTGTCTCTTCCATAATAAAATTCTCCTGATTATCATTTTATTATACCGCAACAAGAGAAAAACGTCTATTTTTTAATTCGTGCCTGTCATCAAATAAATCAATATCTGTTGTATAAATTTTTACAAATTTGTCATATTTCATCAGATATAATGATGCCAGCATTTTGTCATTCATGTTTACAATTGATATTTGTCTTTGTTTGCTTAGTTTTTCAAACATCATAAAAAACTTATTTGAACAGGTTTTAACAATACTAAGGTCAAATGCAACCTGTTTGTCTCTTGGCATTGAACGGTATGCAACACCCAGAAAATCTGCCATTTCCGGGGTGATTTCGTGACAGTCGGGATTTAGGATGTAGTGAGTTGGAGTTGAATAAATTTTCATATTATTATTTTAACAATTTGTTGAAATAATATAATTATCCTAAATAATGAAAAAACTCTAACTAAAGTTAGAAGTTTTGATAACAAAATATTTGTTTTGTTATCAAAATATTATTTAAGTATTATTAAATAAAAGCGGGGTTTATGCACCCCTGCACCCCGCATCCCCATTTCTTTGCCATCAAAGAAACGGGGAACAAAGAAACTGCCGACTTGAACTCCGTTCGCTAATACTCACTAATTTCAACCCCAGAAATGCAAACTCACTACATTATATTTAAAGCATTAAATAATTAAATTTATATATTCCCGTTCAAACAATGCATTTCCTGTCATTGTTTCAATAAGTGAGTATTGCTCACTCCGTAAAAGTCGGGGATAAATAAAATAACAAAATAGATTAGTGTCAGTTAACGAAACAATGGTGAGCCGATGTTGTCTGAGCGTAGCGAGTTCATCGGCTGGATGTTGAGTCTTACTGACACTATTAAGTAGGCGTGTTTTTCTTTCTTTCCATTATTTCTTTCTTTTTACGTCGCAATTAAAAAGAAAGAAATAATGTGCGGGGTTTGGGGGTGCACAGCCCCCAATACAATTATTTATACATAAAAACATTATTTATTTTTTGATAACAAAACAAATATTGTGGTATATTTGTTTTATGATTTACAGTATAATTTCAACAATATTATTTATAATCGTTTTACCGTTCTGGTATTTAATAAGCCGTTTCAACCCGAAACTGGGATATGGATTCAAACAAAAACTCGGGTTTGGCTTAGGCAAACCTCTAGATAAAAAATCTATTGTATTCTATGGGGTTTCTGTCGGCGAAGTCTTGGCATTACAAAACCTTATTAAAGAAACAAAAAAACAGTTCCCGGGGTTTAATATTGTTGTTTCAACCGGAACCAGAACAGGGCAGGAAACTGCAAAACAGAAATTATCGGATGCTGCAGATTATATAACTTATTTCCCGTTTGATTTTCCGTTTTGTATTAATAATTTTTTTAAAAAAGTTAATCCCGAAATTATAATTGTTGCCGAAACAGAATTATGGCCGAATATCGGGTACTGCTGCAATAAAAACAAAATCCCTTTAATTATTGTAAACGGAAGAATGTCTGACAGGACTTACGGCTCGTATAAAAAACTTGCGTTATTCTTTGCTCCTGTTTTAAAAAAATATACTAAAATTCTGACACAAAGTGAATCTGATAATAAAAAACTTGTTTCAATAGGTGCAAATCCTGATACAACACAAATTATGGGTAATCTAAAGTTTGATATAGAGGTTAATCTTGACAATTTTTCCCCCATAGAAAAGAATCCGGACGATAAAATCATAATTGCCGGAAGTACGCACATAGGAGAAGATGAAATAATACTTACCGTATTTAATAAAATAAGAAAAGATAATATAAAACTTCTTGTTGCTCCAAGACACCCGGAGAGAAACGATTCTGTATATAATTTATTCAGGCAGACAAGATTAAGAATTGGCAGACGCTCAAACGGTGATGATTTTACAAACCACGATATTATAATTCTTGATACATTAGGTGAACTCGGGAAAATGTATTCTATATGTGATTTTGCATTCATTGGCGGAAGTTTTAACAAAACCGGAGGTCACAATCCCCTGGAAGCCGTTATTTTTAACAAACCGGTAATTTCAGGCCCTAATGTTCAAAACTTTAAAGATATTTATGCAATAATTACCCGTACAGATGCAGGTGTGATTGTTAAAAACGAAACAGAACTTATGGGACAAATGCAAAAACTGCTTGAAAATCCGGAATACTATCAAAAAGCCTGCGATGATTGTAAACTCGTTTTTGAACAAAACCGCGGAGCAATGCAATACGTAATAGAGGAATTGAAAACGTTAATCAATATGTAACTCTTTCTCTAAAACTTTTAATGGTATTTGTGTTTCTTTTTTTATTGCTTCATATTCAAGTGCGGAATTTGTATCAGGTACAACGTTAAACCAGTTTAAACCGACATGGTTTGGTATCTCGCGTTTTTTTATGTTGTTTTTATTATCCAGCGTAACTTTATCCAAAGCCCGCCATTCTTTTTCTTTCAAGTTGTATTCATTAAAATACAGAACGGTTTCTTTAGGTTTGATTTCTTTTACCCAGGCTTTATATGTCCTGTTTTTCGGGGCATAACGGACAGAAGTTTTATCAAGATAAAGATTATTCCCGATTTTTATCCATTCAGCCGCTGAAACGGGGAATGTAATACAAAGTAAAAACAATAATACCAAAAACTTTTTCATACTATGTAAATTAACATAATTTGTGCCTCTTTACAAGGAGGATTTTTTTCTGTATAATAATTTTATAGTTCAAGAAGGAACGGCTCAGCCCGTTCCTTTTTTTAATAAATAGGAGTGGGTTATGAAACAAGATTTGAACAGGCATGAAATTCTTGAAAAAATCACACCGCTTATTGAAAATACTGCAATGAGGTTTGATTTAATTCCTATAGAAATTGATTTTGCCAAAGAAAACCATCGCTGGTTTTTAAGAATATTTCTATATTCTCATAAACGCCCTATTACACTGGATGACTGTGAAAATGTAACTCGCAGTTTGAATGATTTTTTGGATGAAATTATTCCGGTTAAATACTATTTAGAAGTATCATCTCCGGGGTTAGAAAGAAAATTCAAATCCGATAAAGAGTTTGAAATATTTAAAAACAAACGTATCAGTTTAAAACTAAAACAGCCTTTGGAAGGTGAAACCGAAAGAATTTTCAAAGGAGAAATCCTTGATTGGTCTGATACAGAAGGACTTACATTTTTTAGATTCGATGATGGGGAAGAACTTCAGATTCCGAAATCCAATATACAGTCAGCAAAATTATACGTAGATTAATAAGAAAGGATATAAATATGATTAAAATCGGAACAGCGTTATTTGAAGCTTGTGAAGAACTTGAAAGAGAACGCGGAATTGCAAAAGACGTAATTATTGCATCCTTAGAAGATGCTATGGTTGCAGCTTATAAAAGACATTTAAGAATCAAAGAGGCAACAAACATTGAATCAATTTTGGATGAACAATCCGGAGAAATAGGGGTATTCAGAACAAAAGTTGTTGTTGATAACGTAGAAGACCCTGACTTAGAAATATCCTTAGAGGATGCAAAAGAAATTGATGAAGATGTTGAAGTTGATGACGAAGTAAAAATAGAAGTAACTCCGGAACAATTCGGACGTATAGCCGCTCAAACTGCAAAACAGGTTATTACTCAAAGAATCCGAGATGCGGAAAGAAATAATATCCTAAACGAATTCTTGGAAAAGAAAGGCTCTTTAACAACAGGTATTATCCAGCGTGTTGAAAACAGAAACGTTATTGTAAATATCGGAAAAACTGATGCAATAATGCCTCAAAGAGAACAAATCCCGGGCGAATACTACAAACCTGGTAACAGAATCAGAGTATTTGTTCTTAATGTAAAAGAAACAAACAGACTTCCTCAAGTTATTGTTTCTCATGCACATGCAGAAATCGTTAAAGAATTATTTGAACTTGAAGTTCCGGAAATTGAAGACGGTATTGTAGAAATCAAATCAATCGCACGTGAGGCAGGATTCAGAACAAAACTTGCCGTATGGTCAAATGATCCGGAAGTTGACAGCGTAGGTGCTTGTATCGGGCCTAGAGGTTCAAGAATACAAACAATCGTAAGCGAATTAAAAAATGAAAAAATTGATATCGTAAGATGGTCCGAAGACCCTGTTGAATACATTGTTAATGCAATATCTCCTGCAAGAGTTGTGTCTGTAGATATTATGGCTGACGATGAAGATTCAAAAGAAGCTATGGTTGTTGTACCTGATGATCAGTTGTCACTGGCTATCGGACGTGACGGTCAAAACGTAAGACTGGCACACAAGCTTACACACTGGAAGATAGATATCAAGAGTGTATCTCAAATGGAACAGGCTGAGGCTGAAAATATCCAAAACTATACTGAAGAACCTGTTCAAGAAGATTACGATGATGAAATTGAAAACAGTGAAATTCAAGAGGAAATTGAAGAAGAAATGAATCAACAAGCTGTTGATGATGAAGATTTCGCTCAAGAAGAAACTCAAGAAGAAGCATCAGAAGAAGAATAATTAATAATAATCGATAAAAAATAACCGTCATTTTAGTGGCGGTTATTTTTGTTTTTTATTTAATATGGTATAATCAATTCGTACACACAATTTGGAGTAAAAATTATGAAGATTAGAGCAAGTCATATTTTGGTAAAAACTGAAGAAGAAGCTAAAAAATTATTGGAAGAAATTAAAAACGGAGCTGATTTTGCAGAACTGGCGAAAGAACATTCAATTTGTCCATCATCTCGTGACGGCGGGGATTTAAGATTCTTTGGCAAAGGAATGATGGTGAAGCCTTTTGAAGAAGCTGCTTTTGCTCTCAAAAAAGGTGAAGTATCAGAACCTGTGCAAACACAATTCGGATGGCATTTGATTAAATTAACAGATATACAGGATTAATGGATAATTTTGATTTAAAAAAACTTGGGGTTGACTATTTGCTGGTCAACTCCACAAATAAATTTTTGCTTGAATATGTCCCGATTGAAGAAAATTCAGTGCATAAATTAACCGGATTTACCGGTGATGTCGGAGATGCATTGGTTTGTCCTGACGGGAAAATTCTTCTTTTTGTTGATTCAAGATTCCATATTCAGGCGGATAAAGAAGTTGATCATTCAAAAGTTGAAGTTGTAAAACTCAAACTCGGACAAAAAATTGATGATGAAATTTGCTTAAAAATTAAACCTGACAGTATTTTGGGGGTTGATTTATCTAAAGTTTCTCAAAGCCGATATGAATATTTAACAACTCTATTAAAAGAACTGAATGTAAAAATAAAAGGATATGTATCCGGTGAAACATGCCGCAAGGGAGAGTTTGTTCGGGTTGATGAACCTAAAGAAATAAAAGAAAATATACTGATTACAAAATCTGATGAACTTTCTTACGTATGCGGAATAAGATGTTTTACTTATAATTATTCGACAAAAGTCGATGGGAAATTACTTATTATTGACGGAAAACGTTATCTGTTTACTGATTACAAAGGTGAAAATGCAAGACCTTTGAAAGAGTTTAATACTTTTATTAAAACAGTTGATTTACCTTTAAAAGTTGATAAATCTTCAATTACTGCCGAAGATTATTCGTTGATAAAGAATCCTGTTCCGGTCAAATCACCTGTAAAAGAAATGAAATCCGTAAAAACAGAATCTGAACTTGAACATATGAAATACTGTTTTGATATGACAGATAAAGCCCTGCATGCAACCCGTGATTGGATTATGGAAAATGAGAATTTTTCAGAATACGATATTGCAAACGAATTAGAAAGTAATTTTAAAAAATTCGGGGCAAAATCATTAAGTTTTCAATCTATTGTTGCAATCAACGAAAACTCTGCACTTGCTCATTACAACAAATCTGATAAAGATAAAATTCTGAAAGACGGTGATTTAGTTTTAATAGACTGCGGAGCCTATTATGATAAAGGGCTTGCCACAGATATAACAAGAGTTTTTGTAAAAGGAGAGCCGTCAGAACTTCAAAAACAGGTTTATACAACCGTTCTAAAAGTCTTTTTAAACTGTTATAATTACCAAATGACAAGCCAAACAACGGGGTTTGAAATCGATAAACTTGCACATTGTATTTTTGATAAAAATACTATTGACGGGTTTGAGTTTTCACATGGTTTAGGACACGGTGTCGGGATATCGGTTCATGAAGCTCCGCCAAACTTGAGTAAGAATGAGATTGCCAAAACGGTTATAAAAGATAATATGTGTTTTACAATAGAGCCGGGGTTATATAACGAAAAAGAGTTTGGAGTAAGGCTGGAGAACACGTGTTATCTCAAAAACGGTGAAATTGTTTCTTTTGCCAAAATGCCGTTTGAAAAGAAATTGATAGATATGAATCTTTTAACAGATGCGGAAAAAGAATACTTGCAAGAATTTGAGGTTGTGTAATGGAAATAACCAGCGTTAATAATGATTTGGTGAAAGACACCGCAAAACTCCAGCAAAAAAAATACCGCGATGAAACAGGGTTGTTTTTGCTGGAAGGATTCAAAGCTGTTGAAGAAGCACATCTTTCCGGTATAAAAATTGTACGTGCATTCGTTGAAAAGAATAAAAAAGGTAAGTACTTATTTTTGAATACAGAAATTATTGAAACAAATGAAGCTGTTCTAAAAAAGATTTCGACAACTTCAACCCCGCCGGAAATTACTGCAGTTGCAGTACAACCGGATAATTCTTATGAAAATTTAGGGCGAAACATCGTACTGTTGGAAAATATTCGGGATTTAGGAAATCTCGGTACAATAATCAGGACATCAGTAGCTTTTGGAATTGATACTATAGTTCTTTACGGCGAAACAGTTGATATTTATAACCCGAAAGTTGTACGCTCCGCAGTAGGGCAATTATGGAAAATCAATATTGTTCAAATGAAAACAGTTGCGGAATTAAAAAAATATTTCTCTAATTACAAAAGATATGCAACACTCCCTAAATCTGATAACAGCAAATACCTGTCAGATGTTAAATTTTCTGATGAATTTAAACTCGTAATGTTTGGTTCAGAAGCAGACGGATTATCCGAGGAGCTGAAGAACTTTGCAACCGATAACGTTACAATCGAAATGAAGGATAATGTTGAATCTTTAAATCTTAGTATCTCTGTCGGTGTGGTGTTGTATAAAATGTTACAGATTTAAGAATTTCTTTCAAATTTTATACTGTACCCCAACACTTCAAGTATTGTTTCCAATTCAATAAAATTGGCAGTTCCTTTTTTAAGTTTGGAAGATAAATTTTGAACCGAAAAATTTTTCCCTTTTTTCTTTGAAATTTCTGCAGCTAAATGTGTTAATGTAACACCGCTATCTAATGCTATTTTTCTTATTTCATTTCCTATATTCATAATATTGTTTAGCTAAAGTTTAAAATTTGTAAGAATTCCAAGGTCAAGTTCTAATATTTTTGCAATTTTACACAAATTTTTGACAGTAATATTTCCTATTCCTCGTTCAATATTTTTAATTGTAGAAATACTAACCCCGCTAAGGTCAGCTAACTCTTCTTGTGAAATATTTCGTTTATTTCTTTCAAATTTTATTTTATATGCAAGTTTTAATGCTTCATCACTTTCCATAGTTATATATTATAGGCTTGACTTATTCTATACAAGTTTATATAATATACTCAAGTATAATATATTATACTTGAGTATATTTTTTTAAAGGAATACATCATGATAATAGAAGAATTAAATAAGCGTTTAGAAAACAAACTTGAATTTATGCAGCACGATTTGTCATATCAGATAGAATCATTATCAGCTCTGATGAGTGCGCTTGATTCTATTCGTTATCTTTTATTCTTAAAAGATAAATTCAAATATGCTGATATCTCTTTGAGCAAAGATTCTGATAAAAGAGAAAAGTAACACCTAAAATATCTTGACAAACCCTAAAGAGCCGTAGACTTTAGTCTACCATTCGTAACAGGATGCCAATTTATTGCACCCATTATTCTGATATATCCCGCTCCTGCTCGTATTATACAAAATTGAAAAAACTGTCAGTATTTGCTATAATGAAAGCAATGAAACAATAATATTTTGAGGTTAGATATGGATATTTCTTTAGCACCTAATATTGAAAGATTACTTCGCTTAAAAGTTGCCGAAGGGGTATATGATTCTTTAAATGAAGCAATTAATGCAACTTTAAATATAGCACTAAATCCTGCATCTGTATCTCAAGACAAACTGGATATGTTAAATGCTGATATAGAAGAAGGAATTATTGCTGCCAATGCAGGAAAAATGTCAGATGCTTTTGATTTTGTAGATGAGTTGCGAACCAAGTATGAATAACAAATTCTCTGTTTTAATTACTGAACCTGCTCAAAAAGATATATTAGAAATTATTAGTTTTATTGCTAAAGAAAACCCAAAAGCCGCTGTTGGTGTACTTAATATTTTTAGCGGTGTTTTTAAAATGCTTAAAGAATTCCCTGCTGCCGGTGTAAGGAAAACAGGGATTAATGATACTTCTGTTTTGGTTTATATAACCAGAAAACGTTATTCTATTGTTTATCGAGTAAATCAAAATGCTATTGAAATTTTAAGAGTATTGACAAGGTATCAAGATTTGTTTGCTATATTATAAAGTATTCATATATTCCGGTAAGGTTTGTATTGTACAAAATTGAAAAAGCTGTCAGTATTTGCTATAATGAAAGCAATGAAACAATAATATTTTGAGGTTAGATATGGATATTTCTTTAGCACCTAATATAGAAAATATTTTAAAAGCAAAAGTTGCTGCAGGGGTTTTTAGTTCAATGGATGAAGCTATTACTTTTGCTGTTCAATTTGCCTTTATGGACAATAAAATTACGGAACGTATCAGCGAATTAAATAAAGATATTGAAGAGGGATGGCAAGATATGGAAACCGGCAAAGGTAGAAATAGTAAAGAAGTATTTCAAGAATTAAGAGAAAAATATGTCTAAACTTGATGTTATTATTACACCAACTGCCGAAAAAGATATGCAGAGTATTTTTGATTATATAGCGCAAGATAATATTTCTAAAGCTATTGAAATTATAAATACTTTTGAAAAAAAGTTTGATTCACTTGCAATGTTTCCTGAAAGCGGGGCTGCAAAATTTAAATTTATTTTACGTGATATACGATGCGCAATTGTTGCCGGACATTATCAAATTATTTATACAAGAAAAAATGATGTATTGTATATTTTAAGAATACTTACCGGTTATCAAGATTTGTTTGCTATATTATAATGTTTCACTTCTAAACTTATCTTAACAATGACTAAAGTTTTAACAAAATATGCCGATAAGTATACTTGTATGCGTATCGGAAATATTCAATCAACTTATACATTTGCATTTGCTGCTCCTTATGTAGATTCTGAGGAGAAGGAAATTGCAGCGAGGCTTTTGGCTTACGGTGAAACTCCGACAGGTGATAAAACAACTGATAGAGCCAAATTACACCGTATCGAACTTGAAAAAGCAAAGCAGGAAAGTACTGTTTCTGCAAGCAAGTTTTTGACGGTCTCAACTTCTGAACAAGAAAGAATACAGGATAAAAAGAAAGAAAAACGAAAAGAAGTACAACAATCTCCGAAAGATGAAATGAAAGGGGCAGCAATTCTTGCAGCATACAATCGTATGTTTCTTGTATAATTAGGTTATGAATATTACTCAAGAATTTGATACGATAGCTGCAATCTCGACTCCGCTTGGTATGGGCGGTGTCGGAGTTATTCGTATTTCCGGTGATAAAGCTTTTGATGTCATAAAAAAGATTTATTCAAAACAAGAATTTACCCATAATATGATATCCCACGGCTGGATAGGTTTTAATGACGGCGGAAATTTTAGAAAAGTCGATGAAGTCCTTGTTTTACCGTTCTTTGCCCCTCACAGTTATACGGGAGAAGATGTAGTTGAAATCAACTGTCACGGCGGTGTCAATATTGTAAAAAAAATTCTTTCGCTTTGTCTCGAAAACGGCTGCAGACCGGCTGAGAAAGGCGAATTTACAAAACGTGCATTCTTAAACAAAAAAATGGACTTATCACAGGCGGAAGCGGTCGCAGATTTAATTCATTCAAAAACACAGGATTTTGTTGAAGTTTCAGCAAAGAATCTTTCAGGAGTTCTGGCAAGAAAAATAAAAGAAATCAGAAAATCAATAATGGATATTCTATCAAGGATAGTTGCAGGAATTGATTTCCCTGAAGATGTTGCAGAACCCGAGTATTCTTACCTTACGAAAGAAATCTCAAAAAGTATTCAGGAAATAGATTCTATACTTAAATCTGCATCAACTTCAAATGTAATGCGGCAAGGGGTTTCGGTTGCAATTGTAGGACGTCCGAATGTCGGGAAATCCTCATTATTCAATACTCTTTTAAACCTTGATAGGGCAATTGTTACTGATATTGCAGGTACAACGCGTGATGTATTAAGAGAAACACTTGATTTTGGTATTCCTGTTACATTGATTGATACGGCAGGAATAAGAGAAGGCGATTCAATTTCAAAAGTTGAAGAAATAGGAATTGAGTATTCGAAACAATCACTTGATGAGGCGGATTTGGTGCTGTTTCTTTATGATGCAGCTGCCGGCATGACGGAAGATGATGAACTTATCTGGAATCTTGCAAAAACAAAGAACAATATGCGAATTGCCAACAAATCAGATTTAACCGATACAAGAACCTCAGATGCGTATTATATTTCAACCAAAACGAAAGAAGGTGTTGAAGAAATCAGAGATTTAATAAAGTCAAAAGTCTGTGATATTAATCCGGAATCTTTAGAGTTCGCAACAAATACCCGCCAGCAGGAATGTTTAAGACAAGCTAAAAACAGTCTTACTCTTGCGTTAGAAGGGGCTAAACGTGAAGAGTTACAGGATTTAATTTCTATTGATATAAAGTCTGCATTGATGGCTCTTGATGAATTGACCGGCGAAGTTGTAACTGATGAAGTTTTGAACAATATTTTTGATAATTTCTGCATCGGCAAATAGGGGTAAATAGAGGGTGGGGTAATTCCTGCCTTAAAGTCCTCCACACGGTAAATAGGGGTAAATAGAGGGAGTAAATAAGGGTTATTTAGACAGATTATTATTCAGGTTTAGTGCGTTTTTCTTTGCAATATCTTTTTTATCTTTCTTTTTGGCGGCAGCTTCCGCACGTTCTCTTGAGATTTGGTCTGCAAACGGGTTGCCCTTGATTTTGGAACCTTCTTTAGATAATTCTTTTGATATTTGATACTGGATTGTATTGGCTTTTGTCAGGTATCTGGTTAATCTGTCATATTTTTCTTCTTTTTCTCCGTACGGGGCTTGCAGTGAAACTAATTCGTCGACATTCTGGTTTATGTTCTGGAGTTTATTGAGCGCTGTTTTTAAATCTCTGCCGGAATTGAATCTTCTTGATATTTTGGCAAGGATTTTGTTGTTAATAAAATTAGAAACATTGTGTTTGAATTCTGAAAAAACATTTTTTTTAGGTTTCATCAAAGAGGTTATGTTTCCTGTTAGTTTTCTTGTAATATCTGCACCGTTGTATATTTTGTACAAATCGTTCAGTTGATATTCAACGGAATGTTTTTTCATTTTTAGCATATCAATCTTTTCTGTATCATTGATTGCTTCTGCGCTTGCAATTTGTTTATCAAGGATTTTTATTTCGGATTCCAGTTGTTCTATTTTGTATTCTATTTTAAACGCATCATCATCAATATCCCTGTAGGCTTCTTTTTCCAAAAGAGTAGAGTCAAGTCCGTTTAGACGGTTTACCGGAGTATAAGCGGGTTCTGTCTGGAACTTTAATGTATCCTGATTTTGCGGGGCAGAATTATTGTCAGCAGAAACCGGCTGCGGAGTGTAATTATTTTTCGCAGTGTTTATGTTATTAGATTGTCCGATATTATTAGGTTCCATTTATCCAATTTAATAATATTATCTTTTAAGAAAATTTAAATCCTGTAAATTGAGTAGAAATGTTAAAATTTTATATTTTGTTTTTTATCAAGCTTAAAAGCGGACAAAGCGGCAGCGTGCCCGTCATATAATTTATCCTAATTAGTCGCTACAATTCCAAGCAAATGTTCATATCCAGTAATTTCAACCAAATACATTTACCCCTCCCCACTTGCAAAATTTGAACGTATTTGATAGTATTCATATGTGGTTTGAGGTGTAAATGACAAGATTAAAAGAACGTATCGAAAATTTCAATAAAGCATATAATTTATACTTGGAAATGTTAAATTGTTATAAAACAGATAAAAAGGAAAATTCATACAGACTTGCACTTACTCAGAGTTTTGAAATCGTTTTTGAGCTTGCCTGGAAAGTATTAAAAGATTATCTATCAACAAAAAAAATTGAAGTTTTTACCCCTAAAGATACGATTAAATCTGCATTTAACACGCAAATTATTAAAAATGGACAAATTTGGATTGATATGGCTAATGATAGAAATGCTAGTACTCACGAATATAATATGGATAAAGTTGATCTAATCTTAGAAAGAATTAATACTGTTTATGCAAAAGAATTAGCGGATTTTAAAGAACAAATAAAGGATTTTGATGAATAATTTTGGGCTGCCTGAACGTACAATAAATGAACTTATTGAGTATTTCAAAACAAAGCCTGAAATTGAGCAGGTGAAAATTTTTGGTTCACGTGCAAAAGGAACATATCGAAACGGTTCAGATATAGACTTTGCAATTTGGACAGATGAACACGAATATTTTTCAAGATTTTCCGGTGAGCTTGATGATTTGCCGACCCCTTATATGTTTGATGTAATTGATTACAAAACCTTATCTCACGAAGGGATGAAAAACAGCATTGATAGAGATGGTGTTGTTTTTTATAAAAAATAGTACATTATCTAGTTTTATTTATATTATTTAATTTAATTATGGGTAGTTCCATACCCTCCTGTCACACACTGATTTCAAAGCATTTGAGACTGTCGGTTGGGCATACTTGCCCAACAATGTCGCCAAGTCGGGGAGGGATAGTGATAAAACTTGATTCCGGAGTATTTACACCTTAATTTATTCTCATTCAGTAGTCATAATTCCAATCCAATTCATTTCCCCACCCCCACTTGCAAAATTTTAGAAAAAAGTGTATTATGTATAACATCAAATTATAAAGGTGTGCGAAGTTACTACTTTTATTACATTTATTAAAAATTATTAAGATTAATTGTTTAAAATACATTTATTCTGCTTGACTCTGCTGCTTGAAGTAGTACGATATGGTAACATGCTCAAAGTGTGGGGTATTGTCATGCTTTGAATGGTAAATGTAGTGTCAGAGGCTATATTTATAAAGCGAAACAGCCTATATTAACCAATGTTTTTTTTAAGTACGTACATATATAGATAGACGAGGTAAATTAATGTCGACAACAAAATACGCAAAAAGAGTCACTCCAATGGGTATTCCAGCTACCAAATTGGATTATTTGCCTGACTTAATTGACATTCAGAAGAAATCTTTTGAATGGTTCCTAAAGGAAGGATTGAAAGAGGAGTTATTAGCATTCAGCCCTGTTAAAGACTATACAGGACGTTTAGAATTACACTTCTTGCCGAATTACACTTTTGATAATGCTAAATACACTATAGAAGAAGCAAGAATTCACGATGCTACTTATGCAAAACAGCTTCGTGTAATGGTTCGTTTAGTTAACCGTGACAGCGGTGAAATTAAAGAACAAGAAGTTTACATCGGTGATATCCCTACAATGACTGACAAAGGTACCTTCATTGTAAACGGTGCAGAACGTGTTATCGTATCTCAAATCGTACGTTCTCCTGGTGTTTATTTCAAACGTGAAGTATCACCTACCGGTAAACGTTTATATAACGCAACAATGATTCCAAACCGCGGTGCGTGGTTGAAAATCGAAACAGATGCTAACGATTTAATCTACATGAAGATAGACAAGAACAGAAAAATCTTAGCTACAACTGTTTTAAAAGCTATGGGTATCACAGTTAACGAAATGGAATCTTTATTCACTCACTTTGATTTCTTAAAGAAAACTTTGGATAAAGATACAACAGAAACAACAGATGATGCTTTAATTGATTTATACAAAAAATTAAGACCGGGTGACCCTGCATCAGCAGCAGGCGGACGTCAAATCTTAGAATCACGTTTCTTTGATGAAAAGAAATACGATATCGGACGTGTAGGCCGTTATAAATTAAACAAAAAATTAAACTTAAACATTTCTAAGAACCAAAGAACATTAACTGTTCAAGATATCGTTGCATCAATCGAGTACTTAATCAACTTGACTTACGATGAAGGAACATTGGATGATATCGACCACTTAGGAAACAGAAGAATCCGTTCAGTCGGTGAATTGTTACAAAACCAATTCAGAGTTGGTTTATCAAGAATCGAAAGAATTGTTAAAGAAAGAATGACTCTTCAAGATTCAGAAACATTAACTCCGCTGAACTTATTGAATACAAAACCTCTTGTAGCTTCCCTGAAGGAATTCTTCGGAAGTTCACAATTGTCACAGTTCATGGACCAAACCAATCCGTTGGCTGAATTAACTCACAAACGTCGTATTTCAGCTTTAGGGCCTGGCGGTTTGCAAAGAGAAAGAGCAGGATTTGCTGTTCGTGACATCCACCCTTCTCACTACGGTCGTATCTGTCCGGTAGAAACTCCGGAAGGTCCGAACGCAGGTTT
>CALUXY010000005.1 GCA_944324855.1 Candidatus Gastranaerophilales bacterium
CCTTTAACGGTATGTGTATCATTTTCTACACGGAAGAATCTGTCAAACACTTTCTTTTGATATTCTTCTGCAATACCTGGTCCCTGGTCTTCAACACTGACTTCCAAAAAGTCGCCAATTCTTGAGCGTTCCGCTCTGATTTTTATTCTTTTTCCATCCGGAGAATATTTAATTGCATTAGATATAATATTTGTTAAAGCTCTGGTTATGCTTTCACGGTTTAAAGTAACCAGAGGCAAATCAGGTTCTATCATTACAGAAAATACAAGATTATGCTCTTCTGCCAGTACTTTAACCTGTTCTATACAATCATTTATGATATCTACTATATTTTCTTCTTTCATTTCCGGTTTAAGATTTTGTGATTCATATCTTGAGAAATCAAGAATATCATTAACCATTGTATTAAGCCTTATGATTTCCTGATTCATAACCCCTATAAATTCTTTTTGTGTATTGAAATCAAAATCATCACCATAGTTATAAAGAGTATCTATATAACTTCTCAAAACCGTAACAGGAGTTCTTAATTCATGAGATACATTCGAGATAAAATTGCCTCTTAACTGGTCCATTTCAACTTCTTTGGTAACATCAATAAGAACAATAATATATCCTACATAATCTCCGCTTCTTGAAAACATCGGAGATATAACAGATTTAATAACATTTTTAGCAACTTCTATATTGAAAGTTAAAGGAGCTTTTTCCATTTCATCTAACGGAGTATCTTTAAACAATTCTATTTTTTCTTTGAAACAGAGTTCGCCGTTTGTATCGCAGAATTGATTTATTTTGGTATTAATAATATCTTCATCTTCAACTTCAAGAAGTTTTTTGCCCTGTTCATTAATTAAAACAACATTATCAAAGTTATCACAAACAACAACCCCGTTTGCAATACTCATTAATACCGCTTCAAGCTTGTTGCGTTCAAGAGTGATACTTTCCATTGTTTGCTCGTTATACTTACTCAAACGGTTGGACATACGGTTGAATGCATCACAAAGTTCTTGAATTTCACGGCTTGAATCCTTGCATTCAATATTGTAGCCAAACTCTCCTGACGAAATTTTTTGCACCCCTTCGTGGAGCTGTTTAAGTTCTCTTGTAATAAGAATTGTATCCATAAACACAATTGCAATAACTGCAAGCCATGCAACAACAAAGGCAAATATTAAAGATGCTCTGGTTGTAGTCGAAATCTTATCAATAATGGTTCCTGATAACCCGACCATAACAGAGCCTACAATAGTAGAACCTGACGGGGTTTTGGCAACCATAGGAGAACTTACGGATATTTGTGAATTTTGTGCCTGATTATAATAGCTGTCGCGGCTTGAATATATTATTTTAGAATTTGCATCTCTAAACTCAATAAAAGCAATATCCGCATTACTTCTTAAAATTGAATCGGAATGGGCTCTTAATGTTTCGGCTTTTGCTGATTCCGGAATGTCTTTAGTTATTTCAACACTTTCTATTGCAAGCGTTTTGGATAAAATTTGTCCGAAATTTTTATAACCGTTATTAAGATTTTGCTGGATATTAAACACAGCAAGTCCGGCAATAAACACCAGCAAAATAGTGCTTAACACAAAACCTTGCAGAATTAATTTCCTTTGAGCCGTCATACCTTTAACAGTAAATTTATTATCCATACCCCGAATTATACCACGTAATACTATCTAGAGCAAATCACTCTTGCAACATGTACCCCTGAAGCGGAGGCTTGAATCAAACCTCTTGTAACACCTGCACCATCACCTATTGTAAAGAGATTTTTAACCCCTTCTGTTTCTAAGTCATTTGTTAATTTAACTCTTGCGGAATAGAATTTGACTTCAATACCATAAAGAAGTGTATACCGAGATGCCGTACCCGGAGCAATTTTATCCAGAGCATAAAGCATTTCAATTATACTTGTAAGCTGTCTGTACGGTAATACAAGACTCAAATCCCCCGGAGTTGCACATTTAAGTGTCGGCTCAATTATACTCGATTTAATTCTATCAGGTGTAGAACGTCTGCCGTCAAGTAAATCCCCGAATCTTTGAACAAGAATCCCGCCGCCGAGCATGTTTGCAAGAGATGCAATTCTTTGACCATAAGCAATAGGCTCTTTAAAAGGTTCAGTAAATTGCTCACTTACAAGAAGTGCAAAGTTCGTATTTTTTGTTTTTATATTTGCATAACTATGTCCGTTAACCGTAGCAATACCGTTATAATTTTCTTGTACAACTTCCCCGTTTGGATTCATACAGAAAGTTCTTACTGCATCCCCAAATGTCGGAGAATAATAAATCAGTTTTGATTCATAAAGTTTATTTGTAATCGGTTCAAATACCGGAGCCGGAAGTTCTACTCTGACTCCTACATCAACCGCATTATTAACCATACCTATTTTGTTTTTGGCAAATTCATGAGTCAGCCAATCCGCCCCTTCTCTGCCCGGCGCGATAATAGTATATTCAGCCTCGATTGTATCACCGTTATCAAGAACAATACCTTTAACCTGCTCGCATTCAACAATCAAATTTTTTGCAGAAACATTATTAAGGATAGTAATTTTATCCATCAAGTAATCCTGCATGTTTTTAAGAACATCAAGACTTCTTTCTGTACCTAAATGTCTGACAGGAGAATGCACAAGTTTTAATTCCGCAAGTGAAGCCTGTCTTTCAAGTTCATCAAAAGTTTTTCTGTCTGTTCCGAACACTTCATCTGTTGCACCAAACTCAAGATAGAGTTTGTCTGAATAATCTATCAATTCTTCAACTTTTTTACGGGACATATAATCCACAAGATGTCCGCCGACATCAGGTGTCAGAGTAAGTTTACCGTCAGAAAATGCTCCTGCACCGCCCCATCCGCAAAGAAGACCGCATTTTTTACAAGTAGGACATTTTGAATAACCTTCTCTTAAAAGACATTTTCTATCTTCTATTTTGTCCCCTTTTTCTATTAAAACAACTTTCCAATCCGGTTTGAGCTTTACTATTTCTAATGCAGAAAAAATTCCGGCAGGTCCTGCTCCAATAATTGCAACGTTGTACATATATCCCTCTCCTGTTGATGTATTACTTATTTACGATAGACTAAACATAATAATTTATAAAGCAAATTTTAATTATTTTTACAAACTGTTCAAAATTTACATGTTTATAATATAATAAATTTGAGGATGATTTATGTTTAACGAAACAAAGACACACGAAATCACTGTCGATACAGTTATACTAACTATAAAAAACGATGATTTAAAAGTATTGTTAGTCAAACGGGAAAATGAACCGTTCAAAGGTAAATGGGCTATTCCGGGCGGTTATGTCCGCATGTCTGAAGACCTGGATGCTGCAGCTATGAGAATACTCAAGGAAAAAACTAACGTTGATAACATTTACCTTGAACAGTTATATACATTCGGAGATCCTCTAAGACACCCTGTATCGCGTGTCATAACCTGTGCATATTTTGCATTAATCAGAGCAGATGATGTAGATGTTATTTCTGCAGATAATGTAGCATGGCATAAAGTTAATGATTTACCGGCACTTGCGTTCGACCACAAAGAAATTATTCAATATTCTTTAAAACGCACAAGAGAACGTCTTGAAATGTGTCCTGTTGCATACCAACTATTAAACGAAAAATTCACATTAACGGAAATGCAAAAAGCATACGAACTTATAATGGGTAAGAAGCTGGATAAACGAAACTTCAGAAAGAAAGTTATCCAAACCGAAGGACTCAGAGAACTTGATGAGTTTTCAAAATCAACTTCTAAACGTCCTGCGAGGCTGTACACATTTGATAACATCAAACTGAATTCAAAACGTGCACACTTTATTAAAAAGGAGAAAAAATGTTAGGGTTTGTTTGGGCTGTACAAGTTTTATCAGCAGTATTACTTACAGGTTTAATACTATTGCATTCACCTAAAGGTGACGGAATCGCAGGATTCGGTGGTGCATCACAAATGTTTGCATCACAAAAAGGTGCAGAAAAAAGATTAAACAAAATAACTGCTATAGTAGCATTAGTATTCTTATTCTGTGTATTTTTATTAGGATTTGGTCTAGTCAAATAATGATATTTGCAAGAAACGAACTTTTTTGGGGAAAGGAAGCACAAGAAAAGCTTTCAGACTCTCATGTTGCAGTTTTCGGACTCGGCGGAGTCGGCGGATATTCTGTTGAAATGCTTGCAAGAGCAGGGGTTGGAGAATTGACAATTGTTGATTTTGATACCGTATCAGAAACAAACATCAACCGCCAGGTTATTGCCCTGAATTCAACCATCGGAGAAAAAAAAACAGAACTTTTTGAACAACGGTTAAAAGATATCAATCCTGATATTAAACTGCATATTGTTAATGATTTTTATACAACCGGCGAATTTTATGCAGATTTTGTCATTGATGCAATTGATACCATGCGGTCTAAGATTTCACTTTTAGAATACTGTGTGAAAAATAATATTCCGGTTATAAGTTCAATGGGGGCAGGGAACAGAATTGACCCGACCAAACTTTATATTTCGGATATTTCAAACATTCATAATAAAAAAGCACCATTTGTATCAAATGTTATGTATCAGCTAAAGAAAAGAGGAATTGAAACAGGGATAACTGTTGTAAGCAGTGATGAATCTCCGCATGTCGAGGAAAAGATTTCGGAAGTTGAACATATAGTCACACAATCAGGGGAAGAAATTGAATTTACAAAGATTATTCCGTCCTCAACTCCGTTTGTTGCATCGACAGCAGGGATATTTATGGCATACTTTGTAGTTGAAAGGTTAATCGGATGAATATATTAGTTACAGGCGCATCAAAAGGAATCGGAGAATGTATCGCACACAATTTAGACGGCGAAATATTTGCAGTCGCTAGATGTGAAGAACGTTTAAAACAATATAAGAATTACCTTGTATGTGATTTTGAGAAAGATATTGAAAAACTTGGACTTTATATTGAAGAGAATAAAATAGATGTTGTCATAAATAATGCAGGGGAATACATCTACAAAGAAACCGACCAAATAACCATGCCGGAAATTGAAAGAATTACAAGAGTAAATTTGGAAGTTCCGATGTATATAATATCGAAAGCGCTGCCGTATATGAAATCACAAAATTGGGGAAGAATTTTAAATATCGGTTCAATTTCAGGAGTTATGGGCGAAGCGGGAGCCTGTATTTATTCAGCATCAAAAGCCGGTTTGATTGGTATGACAAAATCAATCGCGTTAGAGGCTGCTCAATACGGTATAACTGTCAACACAATAAACCCGGGCTGGGTAGAAACAGAACTGGGGAATTCATCAGCCGAAGACAGTGAATTTTCAAAAGAAGAAATCGTAGAATGTATTCCGCAGAAAAGATTTGTTGAGCCGATTGAGATTGCCGGCATGGTGAAGTATTTGATATCAGATGCGGCAAAAGGTGTCACCGGACAATCCATAAATCTGTGTGCAGGCTTGAGTGTAGGATGCTAAACTTCAAAGAATCTTGTATTTTCTTCGCCTAAGAATTTTACTCGAATGTCATGAATAGCTTTATCATACTTTTTGGTTGATAAACTTATTACAATAATTTAATTTTTTTAAGATTCCGCATAAACAAATTGCTAAAATTGCAGTTAATAAAAAAGATGAACAAGAAAATGCAGCCCAAAACGCAAATAAACGATGTTGCGGGAAATGTAATGCGCAATAATAACCGGATGTCACACCTATCATCAAATAAGCCGTAAGATTTGAAAACATCACGATTTTGGTACGTTTAAGACCTTTAAAAACACCGCCCATTGCCACTTGCAACCCGTCACTAATCTGAAATGCCGCAACACAATACATTACGGGTACAATAATATCAATCAATGTTTTATCAGGAGTAAATATTGCTGCCAACTGTCTTGAACATGTCGCGTATAATAAACTTGTCAATCCCATAAAACATACAGTAATAACTACACCATTTTTTATATATTCTAAAAGTTCTTTATAATCCTTTGCTCCATTGGCAAATCCGACCTTTACCGCAATAGCATTTGATAGTGCAAGCGGAAACATAAACGACATATTGGCAAGAGTCATAATAACATTCTGTGCCGCAGCATAAAGTCCTGAAAATCGTCCCATCAATATCGCCATTGAATTAAATGACAAAAATTCAATAACAATAGCAATCGATATCGGAAACCCGACTTTCATAATCTGTTTGTAATACTTTCTGTCACAAAAATCTTCAAAATGGAATTTGTACAAGCAATATCCAAGTAGATAAAACCCGCAAAAAGTTCTGGCAGCCAAACTTGCAATCGCAAGCCCTGCCGCACCCATTTCAGGAAATCCCAGCAATCCAAACGTCAGAACAAAATTTAATACAACATTTATTACCACAGACAACAGCATTAAAAGATTCGGCAAAAACACAATCTCATACGCTTGCAAAAACTCTTTTAAAGCGACATGCAGTATCATCCCGAATGATGAAAACGCAATAAAAAACGTGTAAGATTTTATATCAACCAATAAATCCGGAGCATAACCCAAATACTTCAAAAACGGAATATACCCCAAAGCAATAACCAGAAGTATAAATGCAGTCAAAAACGCAAACCTAACCGTCGGATAAAAATATTTTTTCGCCTGACAGCCCGCCCCTCGAATATTCGCCAAAAGCGGAGATACGCTCAACAACAACCCCACACCTAGCATGGAAACGGTTGCATGAATTGAAGTTGCAATACTCACTGCAGCCAAAACATTTGTTGAATAACGTCCTGCGACGAAACAATCCCCTGCATTAATAAGAATTACACCGATATTTCCCATAAATATAGGCAGGGCAAGTTTGATTAATTCAGAGATGTATTTTTTGCTGATTAATTGCATACTTTACCTTGTATAAACATACAATCACCGTAACTGTAAAATCTATATCTGTTTTCAATAGCTGATTTATATGCTTTAAATATGAAATCCTTACCGGCAAGCGCAGATACCAACATTAATAATGTTGATTTTGGCAGGTGAAAGTTAGTAATCAATTTATCAATTACTTTAAACTCATACGGAGGGTATATAAATAGTGTAGAAGCAGATTTGCATGCCTTTATACACCCGAATTCTTTATAAGCCGATTCCAAAGTTCTGACGGTAGTAGTTCCAACTGCCACTATTTTCTTACCTTGAGACTTTGCATTATTAATCAGGTCGGCAGTTTCTTGAGAAATTTCATAAGTTTCTGAATCCATTTTGTGGTCTAAAACGTCATCACACTTAACTGGTCTAAAAGTCCCTAACCCGACATTCAATGTAACATATCCAATTTCTACACCTTTGTCTTGCAGCTTTTGAAGAATTTCTTGTGTAAAATGCAATCCCGCAGTCGGTGCAGCAACTGAACCTTCATTTTTTGCATAAACAGTCTGATATCTGTCATAATCGAGAGCTTTAAGTTCATCTGATGTCATTTTACGTTCGATATATGGCGGAAGAGGAACATTACCCACATTATCAAGAATATGATATAAGTCACCGTCATAGATTAATTCCACATACCATTTGCCGGCATCTTCCAAAGGTTTTAAAACTTTTACTTTTAATTCCTCAGAGATTGTAATTATAGTATCTCTTTTTACTCTCTTAGACGGCTTTATAAGAACTTCCCAGTGCTTAGGCTCTTTTTCTTTAAGAAGAAAAACCTCTATTTTTGCTCCTGTATCTTTTGTACCATAAAGTCTTGCCGGAATAACTTTTGTGTTATTCAATATCAAAACGCAGTCATCATTGATATAGTCTACAATATCATAGAAATGAGCATGCTCTATTGTTTGGGTTTCCGGATTTATAACAAGCATTTTAGAGTAATCACGCTTATCAGCCGGATATTGAGCAATTAATTCTTCCGGAAGTTCATAATCGAATTCAGATACTAACATTATTCTTTTGCCTTTATTTGTTTAGCATTTGCAACATCATCTTCATCGATTGCAGCTTTTTTCTTAGCATCTTCAAGCTCCAGTTGTTTATTAATTACAATAGTTTGGATAACTTGAACAATATTACTTGAAATCAAATATAAAAGAACCCCTGCAGGAATTGGAATGAATACGAATGTACCGCATAACATAATAGGCATAAACATATTCATTGATTTTTGCATAGCTTCTTGACTCGGATCCATTTGTTGATTTTTGGTCATAGACATCATTGCCTTTTGAGAAGCAACCATTGTCAGACCAAACAATACAATTAATGCTAATACATCAAAATGAAGAGTTGTTTTAACTGCTTTTGACGGAACCGTTGCAGTTAAGATACCGTCTTTTCTTGTAAAGGTAAATTTTTCAGTTTCTTTAGTTTGTAAGTTTGTAATAGCAATATCAGCTTTTTGTATTTGATCTAATTGGCTGAATTTCAAGTCTAAACTGTCCAGACTAACTTTCAGGTCGATTGGTTCTCCCGGAACAAGCTCGCCTTGAACAACAACAGCTTTATTAGGTTTTTCAATTTTTATGTTATCAAGTTTTTCATTTTTCAGATAAACTGTTGCGGTTTTAGAAGTTACAAAAGTTGAATAAGCAGATGCCCCCATAACGCCGTTATTTGAGATACCGGCATTTGTTCTTAGAGTGGCATCAAGACTTTTTATAAACAAGAATGGTGATTGACCTGCCATTTGAATAAATTGCGGACTCATTAGAGATGAATACAAAAGAATAAATATTGGCATTTGGATTAAAAGAGGGAAACAACCTGCCATAGGATTGAATTTATGCTCTTTATAGAAATCCATCATCTTTTTCTGCATCATCTGCGGATCGTTTTTATAGCGTTCTTGTATCGCTTTCATTTTAGGCTGCAGAATTTGCATAGTTCTCATTGAACGCTGCTGCGAAACACCCAGAGGCCACATAGCCAATCTTACAATTACTGTTAACAGGATAATACCAAGCCCGTAGCTGCCTGATACACCTGATAATATTTTTAAACACTTAATAGTTAAAGTTACGAAATCCATACTCTCTTCCCTGTCTTTTAATTATACACATGCCTGCAACACAAAATTAGTATTCGGCTTATGATTAAAAATACATTAAATAAAGGCTCAAGTCAATTATTTATATGAGATTGAAATAAATACTTTACAAAAAAAAATTATTTGTTAATATAATATTACACAGTTCCTCAGGCTTTTTGAGGAAGTGACAAATGAATAAAGTTTTGAAAAATATTCCTCAGTAGCTCCCCAGTGAGCAGTGCGAGCGGTAGTTCAATATTTGGAGCAAGCTCCACCATTGAGGAAATGACAATTGAATAAAGTTTTGAAAAATATTCCTCAGTAGCTCCCCAGTGAGCAGTGCGAGCGGTAGTTCAATATTTGGAGCAAGCTCCACCATTGAGGAAGTGACAATTGAATAAAGTTTTGAAAAATATTCCTCAGTAGCTCAATGGTGGAGCAACCGGCTGTTAACCGGTAGGTTGTTGGTTCGAGCCCAACCTGGGGAGTATTTTTAATTGGGAATTTTTAATTTTTTGTAAGGTTGAGGCTAGAACCAACATTTGGTGAGAGCCCAGCGGATTTGCGGACGGACGACACGACTGAAAGGAGTTAGTCCGGATAGCGAACAGATTGAGCCGGCAGGAGCATTGCTCCGCAGGCGAAACTCTGTGAGCGTGGAGAAAATCCAAGACAACCTGGGGAGTATTTTTTATTGGAAATTTGTAAATTCAAATTCTTTAAACATTTTACAACTGCCATTTTCTTGATGTATGTAAAACTCTCAAAATATAAATATTATTTTCTCTCACCTGATAAGGTACAATATAAGGATATTTTGAAATTACCAGTTCTCTTGTTCTTAATATCCTTCCGGCTCTGCCTGCTGCAGGATTCTGAACTATAACCGTTTCTATTTTTTCAATTATATGTGCAACAACCTTTCTGGCAGCTTCTTTATCATTTTCATAAATATACTCTTGTATTGATTTCAAATCGTTTAAAGATGAAGTTGTAAATTTAACTTTATAAACCACTATTTAATACCCCAATCCTTTTTTACTTCATCTATTGAAACAAATTCGTTTTCGTCGATATCTTTTATTCCTTGTTGAATTGCAGAAATCTGCCATGCTTCCATATCAAGGTATTTTTCAATCGCATCTATAGCTAAATAGGCTTTAGACCGACCAGTAGCTTTTGCAAGTTCTTCAAGACGATATTTTGTATCTTTTGATAATCTTAATGAAAATTGTTCAGAGGTCATATTATCTCCTTATGTTACATTATATTACATTGTAACACATTGAATTACATATTTCAATATACTATCAAATAAACAGATTGAGCCGGCAGGAGCATCGTGCCGCAGGCGAAACTCTGTGAGCGTGGAGCAAATCCAAAACAACCTGGGGAGTATTTTTTTATTGGAAATTTTCCGGAATCAAAGATTAAAAACGGATACAGATACAAGGAGCTAGCAGTTTTTAATAATCAATTTTTTTTTGTAGTAATGAAAATAATTTAGCATTTTCTGTTTTATATTGAGGAAATTTCTGAGCATTAATATCTTTCGCATCCGAAAGTATGTTTACGAATTTTACAAAATTCATTACACTAACATTATGCTTTCCTGAATCAAAGTCAAACAAATCTATAGATACAGTATGAGGTTTATTATTTTTAAGTTGAATATTAATATCATCTAATCCATTGTTCCAATTATTTTTTTCGACCAATGATGATAAAACTTTTTTCAAATTTAAATCCGCAAGAGATTTACAAATTTCTTGTTCTTTTATATTTTTATGATTAGACATCATATCATTACTCCTGGAAAAGATATCTGTTTTGTAACTATAATTTGTACCACTTACATTATTATTTTTTTTATATTTAAATTTAAATCCACAAAAACTTATTTGATTAACCATATTTGTATCCCTATCAGAATATTATTTTAACACAGGAATTAAAAATTTTATAATTTTTTTAGCAGTTTCGCTATCAGCATATTGCGGGAAACGTGTTTCAATTATATCATCTATTTGAACAGGAAAAATTGTAGAATCAGAAATAAAAAAGAAAAATGAATCGTTATTATGTTCAATTTTAAATATCCCGTTAGGAGAAAGTTCCATTGAATCTCTTTTGAAAGGAGATAAAATACCGATAGGAGTTCCAGACCCTATATGTTTATCTATTCTAGTAAAAACTTCGTTTAAGACTTCTTTATCACAGGTTGTTTTTATTCCATGTTTAGTCTTATATGAATAACTAAATAAAAACATATTTGGATTTTCTTCCGATTGAAATTTCTGTAAATTATGAATCTCCAAAACTTGTCCGTTTTCTCGCGTAAACTTGAGATTTAATGTTCCATCAATATTTTTGCCTGCAAGAACTTCTCGAAATCTATTTAAATCAGACATATTTTCATTTATATAAGCCGTGATATTCACAGGTTTCTCAACGGTGGAATTATCTGCCAATAATAAAAGTTCATCATAGAAATCTGTTATGTGACAGCCCTGTATACCATTTTTAGATGTAACTGCAAATTTTGTATCATGCTCTATAACTTGACTTAACTGCGAACGAGACAAAGATAATTCATTTAAATGTTTTCTTATTAATTTAAGTAAATTGTTATCATCATCATTTACGGATTTACTGTTTTTTAAGATTTTATTATATAGAGTTTTATCAAATTTAGGCTTTTGATTAAATTTTGAAATATCATCATCACAGGAAATTGGAAATGATTTAAGAAAATCATCCAGATGCACTTTTTTAAAGTTGTTTGCAGAAATATATTCTTTATCAATTGAAGTAATTTTACTCCACTTAAAATCCTTAGAATATTTACTTATATCAGATTGCATCACTTGAATACGCCCCAGCAATTCACTGGAATCCATTTGCGCGGCACAATGTTTTTGAGAATTTATAGTAGTTGGTATAGACTCAATACGTTTTCCTATATTGGGTTTTAAATTTGTTTTAATATTTGATATATTACTTTTTAAATTAGCTGACAGATTTTTAATAATAATCTTATTTATATCTTTAATTCCCATATATAAAAACCCTACATACATTTTATAAGTCAAGTTTTAAATTAAATTTGCCTGAATACGCCAAAAGATTAAAATAATGTTACAAAACCCAAAAGCCGCAGATTAAACTCTGCGGCTTTTATTTTTTAGTAATTATCTATTGTAAAGATATTCACCTTTTTTTAATGTTACATTTGTTAATTCATTGTTCATATCAGGAACAATTGCGTAATATGGTGTTTGGCTAGTAGTTGGATCACCAACTTTTTGTACATCTAAAGAATAGTATCTGGATGTTGTTTGAAAAGTTTCCGGATTATAAGTATTAATTCTTGCGACTCTGCGTTCATTACCTTGAGCATCAACTACAGTAGCTTCTTCATATTGAGGATATTCAACAACGACATTACCATTCGCATCTTTTAACGTTTGAGAAGCATATTTATCCATCCAATATTGTTGAGCTTGAACATTTTTTACATAAACTTCATATCTTTGGTATTTATCTTTTTCAGCTGCAAGCTCTTGTAATTCTTGTAGTCTTTGAGCTTGTTCTTCAGGAGTTAATGCTCTTTCATATTCTTTTTTACCAAGTCCTAAGAATCTAGGTTTTGTTTCAGTTACAGTAGTTCTTTTTAATTCACGTTCTTTTTTTGTTGCTTCAAAACCCCAATTTCTAAGAGCATTTAATCTTTCTTCTGGAGTTTTTCCTGCAAGCAACGGATCAGAATCAATAGCCGATGTTAATTTTTCCTCTGCAGTTTGAGGCTCGTGAGCTACAGGAGTTTCTTCATTAGCTGTTTCTACTTCTGTCGGAGCTACTACAGGTGTTTCTTCTTCAGCTATTGGAGCTGTTAAGAATGGTCTATGTGCAGGAACTGCCACTTCTTCAACTACAGGAACTTCTTTATCATTTGAAGCTTCTGCAGGTACAGCTTCTGGCTCAGTTGCAACTTTCTTACCAGTTTGTTCAGATGCTTCTACAAATTCGTTAACTGGAGTTTCTTCGCCGTTTACAGAATAATAACCAACTTTTTCTTGTGAACCATCTGAATATTCTGTTGTTGTAATATCCCAAGTTACTGTATCATTTTGTACTACTTGAGGTCCAACCGGTTTTATTTTTAACTCAGGAAGTTTTGTTTCCGGAATTGTGAATGGAACCGGCTTAATTTCCGGCATTTTCTTTTCAACTGGCGCAGATGTTTCTTCTTTAACTAGTTCATATCCTGCTGCATCTGCTAATCTTACATAATCATCAAAAGTAATTTCATATTTTTCACCGGCTTTCATTTTACCAAACTTAGTAGAATAACCATGTTCTGTAAATACATCTGTAAATTCATTACCTAAATTTCTCTTATCATAATTTGAGAATTGATTATTTTTACCGTCTTCATTATTATCAACAAAAATACCAGCTTCAATATCTTTGTTTAACCTGTCCATATAATCATATGAAACACCTGAATTTCTAGGATCTTCCTTTTGAACAGTTAATTCAATTGTATGACCTTCTTCTTTAATTTTGTTAAAAGCTTCACGTCTAGCTTTAATTTCTTCAGGTGTTAAACCATTACCATTTCCATTAACTCTTGTCATATTAATATCCCCCAATTTAATATCCCGCTTACTCCTATATAAAGTTTTTTTCTTTTAAAAAATTGCCTTTTATGTAAAGAAATGTAACAAACAATTAACAAAAACTAAAGAAATCCTCCGGCATGGCCGTTTCCAGATTCTGTAGATAAGGGAGGTGTGGTAATGTATAACGAATTAAGAAATGAAAAAGTTATAATAGACTTAGAAACATTAATTAAAAATACAAAAGAGATTGATGAAGATACAACAGAATACGCATTATTTATGAAAGAACGAATTTTAAGTGTTTCAGGGGTTAACTAAATTTCAAAACAATGCTATAATATTTATATGAATAATAGATATTTAAGCATAATTTTAATTATCTGTTTAATCATTAGTACAATAACAATTTGTACCGCTTGTACTGGTAAAAAGCGAACATATAATAAAATAATTATTAAACACGAATCAACATACTCAAAATTAATGAAAAAGAAAGAGCCGCCTTCTAACATTATAGATTTAGGAGATGATACACAAGTTAATTTTGATTACAACATCGGACCGCAGGACATTATTGAGCCGAGTTTTAATATGATTAAAATTGATACTCCTTAAATTGGTTATGTATTTGTAATAAAATAAAATTATGAACGACAGACAACTTGTTTCAAGACTAATAATACTTGTAATAACAGGGCAGATACCTGTGCGTCAGGCGTTGTTAAGTTTTCCCAAAGACACAAAAGACAAAAGTATTATTACTGCCTATCACGCTTTAATTCACTACGAAGCAGATGAGGATTTGAGAGCACAAGATTTTATGTACAAAGAAGAACAGGATGAGTATCTGCAATTTTTAGCCGATACACTCTCCAAAAACAGGACTTTGCCGCAAAATATTATAAAAAGCTACAAAAACTATTATTCAGATGTTGCGCTACCGAAAGACAAAAGCATGCGCAATTTAATAAGAAAACTTTGTAATTTTTTAAATATTAAATAGATTTAAATATAAGAAGTTTTCTCTCATACGTTTCATCCAAAGGCAATGTATAATTAAGAGCTTCAATAAACTGTAAATGATTTTTCTTTAATATATCTTTTGCATCATTAATTTCGTCCATAGCACGTTTTGATTTATATGCGACAAAATAGCCGCCTTTTTTAATCAGCGGTGATACATATTCAACAAGTTTATCAACCGTTGCAACTGCACGTGAAGTAATAACATCAAAAGACGTTCCTTTAATATTCTCCGCTCGTGCACATAAAGGTGTTAAATTAGATATATTCAACTCAGATTTAATATTTTCTATAGCCAGAATTTTTTTTCGGATACTGTCCAGTGCCGTAACCTGAATTTCCGGATATTCTATAGCAATAGGAACTGCCGGGAATCCTCCGCCTGTTCCGATATCAAGCAAAGTTTCAGGCTTATAGTTATATTTTTCAAAAAAAAGCTGTATTGATAATGAATCATATATGTGTTTTTCGTACAAATATTTTTCTTCATTCTTAGATATTAAATTCAAAATTGAATTCTGTTTCAAAAAGCATTCAGAAAATCTTGAAAAATCTTTATTAATATGGATTATTGCAGAGTTCATTAAATTCATTTTCCCCGATTTTTTGTTTTATTTCTTCAATACGTTTATTAATTTTATTTTTATTTCCTTGACTGAATTTATCTTTAACAAGGTTCTGAACATAAAAATATTCTTTTAGTGCCAGTTCATATCTTTCGGTATTTGTAAAGAAATCACCTAAGTGCAGGCAGGCATTAGCAATTGCAAATATATCATTTGATTTTTTAGCTGCACGCTTTGATTTTAACAGGAACAAGTGCGCCTCATCAGGATTTGAACGTACTAAAAGTTTCGCAGCATTTGATGCCGCATAGTACATTCCGTAACTGTTAGAGTTAATTTCATCATATTCATAAGCTTTTTTGAAGTTTTCAAGTGCATTTTCTTTATCATTAATATCAAGATAAAAATCCCCAAGATTTGAATATGATAACGACTTATACTTACAATTATCATCAGAAACTTCAATACACTTTTTGTAATAACGTACTGCTGTATCAGTATCATCATTTTCATCAGATAATATAGCGAATTTAAAATACAACTCAGAAAGGTTATCAGAAGCTGATTCACGCTCTGACAGAATTACAGCTTTATTATAAAGTTCATAAGCTTTATTCTTTGCCGCAAGAGAAATATAAATATTACCAAGTAAGGTATACGCATCAATTGTAATTTTAGTATCGACTGTTTCTGAAATGATTTCGGACAGGATATTAATTGCATCATTTGTTTTATAGGACTGATAATAAATCTTAGCTACACGCAGTTTAATTAAATTGACATTATAACTATCATTCTGCTCTCTATAATATTTCACAAGATAATTTGCGTAATGAAGGGCATATTTCCAATTACCAAGGGTATCATATACGCTAAGTAACTTATTGTAGACGGTGTATTTATCAACATCTTCTCTCTCTAATAGTGAGATATACATTTTTAAAGCATCATTGTATTTATAATTAGAAATACAATTCTCTGCTTCAACAAATAAATCTTCAGAAGACTTATTCTGCAGCATAAGACTCCGGGTATTTGCATCAGAATTATTTTCCTCCGGATTTATTATATTCGAATGGTAATCAATTTCTGTCCGCATAGTTGTTCTTGATAATAAGACGAGTCGTTCATTCGGACTTAAGCTAAGCTGAGAATTATAAAACTTAATTATATTTTGACGAATAGAAGTTTCTGTATCTTTATCAAGTTCATTTAAGAGCGAAACTCTAAAATAATTGTTTATTATAAATAACTCAGAAATAGTTTTTATAAACAAATTTTCTTTTAGATAATCTAAAGAATGAATATCGTATGCTTCAAAATAATCTAAAATTTGAGAATTAATAGGATGACGAATAACTGCCATTATTGAAAGCAGTTTGTAACATTCCTCAGGCAGCATACTAATATAAGCTTTGGCAAGAAACTTATCAAATGACATGCCGGAATTTGTATACGCAACAAGAAAATCATTTATACTTAAATCTTTTTTCTTTAGTATTCTGGTTGTAATTTCTGTATAAAAATAATATCCTCTTGTAATTTTATACAACTCATCTAAAATTCTTGATGTGGCTTTAATATTATCTTCATGCAGATATTTTTCAAAAAGAGTCCGTGAAAAAGCTCTAAGGATAACTTTTGTATATGTGATATCATCAGGGATTAAAGTTGTATCAAACGTTTTGGATGTAATAACTATTTTAATGTTACCATCATTTGTCAAACTCCACAAAAAGTTTAATATATCCTGAGCATTCTCAGAAAGAACTAACTCAAAATTATACAAGGATATGATTATACCGGTATGAAATTCTGTTAAACAGTCTATAAGCTTCTCTTGGAATGATTGATTTTGATTGAATTTTATAATCTGTTCATTATCAGGATTTATATTAACCAATTGATACCAGAGATTTAATAATAAATCATCAAGTGTAGAGGATTGTGAACATTCAAAATTTAATAAAGAGATTTCTTTATCTATATAGTTCATTGCATGACGTGTAATCTGATATTTCCCCGTCCCGAAAAATCCGGTAATCAAAAGTAAGTTTTCACTTTTTTGAAAAAATCCGTAAACTTTACTTAAAACAGGCTCTTGATTTTCTAAAATAAACTTATTAATCTCAGAAGACTGAATTGATATAAAATCATTATAATTTGCATTAATAGATAAAAAATTCTTTGACATACTAAGAATTATATTAAAATATTTTGTTACTTTTTGCAAATAGATATACTTGATGATTGCAATATCAACATTTTAATAGTAAAATAGATTCAAAGTGGGAGATAGGGTTAGTAATGGAATTTTTTAGAAAACATCAAAAAGTTATAGTTTTACTTATAGCAATTACATTTATTGCTTGGACTTTTGGTTTGATGTTACTGCCACTGTTGGTCAAGTAGTATAGAAAAAGTATGAATTTAAAAAAAATCTTAACATTAATATTAAGTATATTGTTCTCATGCGGAGTACATTCATACTGTTATGCAAATAACAGTTCATACTCGACTAATGTAAAAAAAATTCAGACAATTAGAAAACAACAGGCTCAAGCAAGAGAAAAAGCACGACATTACAGAATTCTAGAGAATCTGGAAACCAACAAACTTTATAAAAACCAACGTAAGCTTGTTAACACCCAAAACTCACTTAAAGTATCCCAAGATGCGTACACCCGCAAACAGCAAGAGCTTTCTTCAATGGAAGCAAGTTTAAGACAAGCAAATATTGAGTTCATGGAGCTTGATAATGATTTAAAAAATCGAATCCGGCAAATTTTTAAAAGCCAAAGAACCGGTTTCTTTCAGCTGTTACTAACCTCATCTGACATAAACACACTTATTGACCGTCTTCACTTTGAAAGTATCGTTGTAAAAGAAGATTATAAAAGGATGCAAAAAGCCAGAGAAAAAGCTGCACAAATACTTGCATTGAGAGCACAAATAGAAGCACAGAAAAAGAGTCTGGCAAAAACTATTAATGATATAAACTATCAACAAAAAGTTATTCAAAGCAACATTGCGCAAAATCAGGAAATGATTCATAAATTAAAAACAAACAGAAACTATTATGAACGTTCGGAAAGAGAACTTGCAAGACAATCTGCAAGCATTGAGGCAATGATTTCAAACATCAAGCCGAATTCAGGTTCAAAAGTTGCAGTTACTACAGGATTTATAAAACCAATTTCAGGGCCTATTACATCACCGTTTGGATACAGAATCCACCCTATATTCAAAAGCAGAATCTTCCATTCAGGAATTGATATAGGCGGACCAAACGGCGGAGCAATAAGAGCCTCTAATAACGGACGGGTAATATATGCCGGCTGGTACGGCGGATACGGACAAGTAGTAATTCTTGACCACGGTATCGTTCGAGGACAGCCGATTACAACCCTTTATGCTCACATGAGTTCAATATCAGTGAGAAAAGGTCAAGTTGTAACCAAAGGCCAGCAGGTCGGCAGGGAAGGTTCAACAGGATACAGTACAGGTCCTCATTGTCACTTTGAAGTTCGTGTAAACGGACAGCCAAGAAATCCATTAAACTATATATAAGGATAATATGTCAGATAATAAAAATAAAAACAGAATAATAACGCTAATCCTTGCCTTATACATGCTATTAGTTAATCCTGCATTTGCAATAGGTGAAAAACCGGCAGATTTTGTAGGAGACAGCTTCTTTGGCAATCCGATTATGGACGAAAAAGGACAATTTATCCCGCATGATGATTATGAAACGAAAGAAAGAGCAAAAAATAACAACCCCAATAAAACAATTCCACCTGTTAAACTTATTAGATTAAAAATTAAAGCATACCATTATGCAAAAGAAGAGGAAAAACAAAAAAAATTAAATCCGCAGGAGGAAGTTACTGAGACAGAAACTGTTGCAGGTGAAGAACAATTCTATGAAACAGATGATTATAAAAAAGCCAAAACAAAACGTGAAAAGAAAGCCCTAAATGCAGAACAAACTCAAATTACAATAGATTGTAAACACATGGATTATTTGACTGAAACAGGGCTTATGACTGCAACCGGAGATGTATTAGTTACATTCCCGCATCAAGGAACAACATTAACAGCAGATATACTTACTTTTGATAAAAATTCAAATAAAATGCATGCCGATGGAAATGTTGTCATAACAAAAGGCGGGCAAAAAACGACAGGTGAATCTATTGATATTGACTTAAATGAAGAAAGTATCTTTATGGAAAAACCTGTAACAGAAAATCCGGATATAAAAATTCGGGCGCAGGAAGGATATGTCCAAAGAAATATCATTACACAAGTGAAAGGGACTTTAGATGTTGAAAAAAGTTCGCCGTTGATGATTCGTACAAGCGGCGGGCCTGATGCAAGACAATATATGCGTTCAATGCAAATTCCGGAAGAAGAACAAAGATATATAACAGATGGAAAATCTAAAATCTTTAAAATTAAATCAAAAGAAATAATTATAAATTCCGGAGAAAATCTTGATACCTTGCAGTTAAAAAAAGCTGAAATTATTAGCGGCGGGAAAACTATTCTTAAGATTCCGAGTATGAAATTATACTCAAATAAAGGTCATGATTTTGTCGAAGGTAATTATCCTGAACTCGGTTCTAGAAGATACTTAGGTATGTATATCGGTCCCGGATTTATTGTTCAGCTTCCTAAAGGCTGTTTATTAAAACTTATTCCGGCATTAACCTATAAAAATAAAATAGGTTTCGGCGGTGTTGCAAGGTTCTGGAGTGCAACAAACGAAACCCAAGTTAGTTATGGAACCTCCAGAAGCAAAATTGTTGTTCGAGGCGAGCAAAAACTTGATGATAATTTAAAATTGGTTTATGCATCTTATGACTACACGGATGACTGGTTTTTAGGACGAAGGATGCCTAAGTATGGTGCGGATTTAATTTATCGAAAAGCGTATATGACAGATAAATTGTTTGGAGAAAAGTATACTACAACATTTGAAAATAGAATCAGTGCCGGATATTTCCAGGATATGTATGAAGATAAATATTTTAATAAACTGTCAGGTAATGATATCGGAACAACCAGATTTAGATATATGGCACAATTAAGACAAAATTTATTTAGTTATAAAAATGAAGAAAAACAATTCTATACAAGCCTAGGTTTAAGTTTTGAAGGTGCAGCTACATTATACGGTACCGGTGATACTCAGATGATTGGACGTGTAGGACCAAGCTGGCATATACAGTATAAACGCTGGATGCAAGATATTTCATATTTACAATCGGCATATAATGATGAAACACCAATACCTGTATTTGATGCGTATAGATACGGCCGTTCAAATGTATACTTAAGAGAATATTTAAGAGTATGTCCATACCTTGTACTTGCATGGCAAGGCTCTGTATGTTTAACGGATGACAGCCCAACCGACAGATTATTCCAAGAATGTTCATTCTATGCAAGTGTCGGACCGCAAGATGTTAAACTAAACTTTGGCTATGACTTTGTAAGACAAAATGCTTTTATAAATATGGTACTTGCAATGGACCCTAAAGGAACAACGGTTGATTATGAAAAATTAGTCGTTAAGAACCCTGATAATTTTAACAAATTAAAAGCTAAAAACGAAGCATTATATAAAGCGGCACACGAAACCAAAGATACAAAAGATAACGGTAAGACAATATTAACAAAAGCAGTAGTAGAAGATATAAAGGAAGACATCGATGACATCTAACATCAATATTGAAGAATTAACACAGCAAATTATTAAAATCGGAAAAGTTATGGGAGATAAAGATTATACTCCGGGCTATTCGGGAAATATCTCAGCAAGAGTTGGTGACAAAATATTAATCACGGTTGCGGGTTCTGCAAATGCACATTTAAGAGAAAGTGATTTTGTACTAATGGATTTTAACGGTAATTCATTAACACCAAATAAAAGACCTTCAAGCGAAAAAAAATTACACATAGAATTTTATCAACAAAGACCTGATATTAATTTCATTATCCATACCCATTCACCATATCTGAGCAGTTTTGCATCAGCAGGAAAAGACTTGCTGTCTCCTGTTATGGCTGAAAATATTTATTATTTTAAAGGAATTCCGTTAGCAGAGTACGGACTGCCGTCATCACAAGAATTGGTTACTAATACGGCTAAATACTTTAAAGATTATGATGCAATATTAATGGCGAATCATGGATTTATTGTAGGAAGCAGAACCTTAAAAGATGCGTATTTAAAACTTGAACTTGCAGAGCAGTATGCACAGGTTGTATTAAATACGTATGTTCTTGGCGGACCAAAGCCACTATCATACAAGCAAGCTCAAGAAATACTTGATTTAAGATAAGTTGTAAAATTTTCTTACAGAATAGCAAAAAGCCCGTTAAAATGGTATTAATATAATATGATATCATTATGTGCAGGTTGTAATATCGCATTTAAACAAAACTCAAATCATAACATGAAAGATTTGAGCGAGTTTAATATAGATAAATCTGTAATGGTTCATATGACTGATTATTTGCCTGTAAATGGTGAAATTTTGTCTACAAAAAATGCATATAAAGATAAAAAAGGCTTAAGAAAACCCCGCAATACCGTACACTTTGCATTTAATCATGTTGTAACACCTAACAGTATCGGCTTAAACTGGAATAATAAACCTATTGGTATTATTGTTCCGTTTGCAGATGCTTTAAAAATTAACCCAAAAGAAAATATAATCGGCGGTGAACCGAGAGATTTTTATATAAAAAATAAGGTTAAACTTCCTGCAGGTACTGTAATTGTCAGAAAATCAAAAAAAATACCGCAAGGGAAATATCGAGTAATTAATGCAGAAACAATTAATGCAATGCGAAATACAAAGGGAATAAAAATTATCGAAACATCGGATAATATAAAAGATATAACAAATCAATGTATTGAAAAAATGGGATACACACGCCTTGATAAATTATACCGGCAGGAAACAGGATTTATTGATAATACCCACCTTTCAAGTAAAGATATTAAACGAATAATCAATGCTGACAATAAAATAAATCTTGCCTGGAACAAAATGGCGAATAATATAGGGTTTACAATATATAAGAATCATCAGACATCCCCATACGGGCGCTCGGAATTTTTAATTGACAGTGTTGATATTTTAGCAAGATATCATAACAAATGGAACTCAAAAATTGAAGTATATAATATATTTAGCCAAAAAGATGAGCTGATCAATATTAATTATAAAGATATGTTCTTAAATGTTATAAATGATATTCAAAAATCTATTCCTAAAGATAAAACACTAAGTTATGATATACAAGGTTTTAAAGAAAATATAATAACATCTAAAACACCAAAAGATGCACTTGAAAAGCTCGAAAAAGAACAGGGGCTGAAGCCGATGGGAGAAGACATCGGGAAAATAAGAAAAAACTCATCGCCTAATACTGTTTACAGGGTCATAAATAATCTTTTGGATTTATTTTCAGTCTAATATGGCAAATTTTCTATAAATTTAGGAATAGAAAAATTGGATTGAGGTACTTCTCTTGTCTTATATTCTTTTTCAGACTCTGAAATCCACATAAATGACCTTACAGATGTTTTTGCTTCAACAGGCCCAGAAATAATTGCTCTGAATTCTTTTGTATTTCTTTGCGGCAATTGAGGAATATTTTCAACACCGTCTTGAAGTATTTTATATTCTTCATCACCTTCTCCCTGTAAAGCAATTCTGAATTTGTCCATAGTCATTGTTCCAAAACTGCCTAGAGAAGAAACCATCGTATTAGATAATCGGCCTAAAATTGTTACGTTTGCAATATTAGACATAAGTCCATAATGCCCCGTAATATATAAACTCATATTAGGACCGACCATTTTTATATTTTTAATATTGATTACATCGTTATTAACAGTTAAAGATCCATAGAGTGATTTAAACAATCCGGTATCTTTTGATGCAATAGCACGAGTAAATACAGCAAGAGATGTTTTAGCCATATTATCAGCAATAATATTTTGAGCATATAGTAAATGCTCCACTTTACCTAAAATACTCATTTGCCCGTCATGAATAATAAATTTTAAGAGCCCTTTATTAATAAATTTTGAATTCAAAGAGGAATTAACCTCAAAATCAAAATCAAGTTTTCCGCAAATATCTTCTTTCAAATTTGTTAAAGATTTCATAACAGGCCCGGCACTTGTACCGCGCCCTTGAATGAATGCGGAATATTTACCGGAATTCAGGTTCATATTAATTTTTCCTGCAACTTTCCCGTTATACATGTTTGCAGTTAGTGTATGAATATCTAACAAATTATCCTTCAGTTTAAATGATGAATTTAAATCAGATAATAATAATTGATTAACCGGAGTTTCAATTATTATTCTTTCTGAGAACAAAGAACCGTTATCAACGGCAATGTTAACACCTGATTCTTTTAGCATTGCAAACGATAATGCCAGATTATCAAGATTAAGTTCTTTTGATTTAATATTTAAGGATTTTACATTAATATTTTTTGATAATTTAGCTTCAGCAGTACCAACAAGCCCCATCGCACTATCAAAGAGCTTTATATTTGTGCAGTCGAAATTTATTAGATTTTTAGTTAATGCGACTGAAATATTTTTGGCGGTTAAACAACCGTATTTATCCGATAGTATCGGTAATTTTAAATTCCCAATTATCTCAGGAGATGAAAGATTACCGTTAATAACAAGATTTCCGGTGATTTTAACTAGATAATGATATATATTAACAGGACAGGTTTTCAAGAAATTTACTTTTACATTCTTTAATACAGGATGCTGTATATTCTCAAGTTCGCCGGTTAAGATACACATCTTTTGAGAGTTCGCCAGATTCTTCTTTAAATTTGACGTAAAAATTCCTTTATACGAATTTACGCTGCAATCAACAATTTTTAAGACATTATCAACATATTTGGCGGAAAGATTAAAAATAACTGATTGGTCAAATGAAAATTTTGCACCGTTTTTCTGCTGTAAAGCTTGAATATTAATATTTTGAAGATATTTATCTCCATTTAATTCAAGATAAACAGGATAAACCGTATCAAGTTCAGAGATATTAAATACACCTTTGGGATTAACGAATCCTTTACCTTTAAATGAGAATGTTAATTCATCACTGTAATCAAGTATTTTCCCTTGTATATCAAGTTTAGTATTACCCGAATATATTCTAAATGGTTCAACTGTTATATTGGAATCGGTTAAAACCGCTTTTATTGCCGGAATTGTAACAGGCTGCATTCCCGGAACATTTGTAATAAGTCCTGAGATATCCATTTCTCCCGAAGATTTGTCTGCAGCTTTGAATGTAATATTATTCAAACGTAATCTTACGTTATCATAATATCCAGCAATATCAGAGAGTTTTGCTTCAATCTTAGGTACGTAATTTTTATACGAGCCGGATATATTAGCAACTACAGATAACACTCCATTATTTAATTTACAATTTTTGTATTTGAGATTTCTTAATTGAAAGTTATTAACTATAAAATTTAGATTAAGTTTATTTGATACAATATCACCGGTAATTGTTACAGGTGCGTTATTAACATACGCACTGGCAGATTTTATAGCAACCTTATTACCTGAAAAATCAATATCAGAATTCAGTTTATTTACAGTAAATCTATCCGTTACAATATTCGCATCACTGACTTTAAACACCCCGTTAGACTTAATATGTTTCATATTACCTTTGATTGTAAAATCTGAATAAAGAGTGCCGTTAATATCCTTTATTAATGCAATATTAGACACATCAGAAAATAATCTTGCAAAATAAAGTAAATCTTTAAGATTAATTTCATTTGATTTCACGTTTAGATTGAATGCCGGATTATCAGAATGAGTGAAATATCCGTTAACGGATATTTTATTTGTATTATTTGTATAAATAATAGATGAAACCGAAACTTTGTTTCCTAAAAGGGTAAAATCTGCATAACTATAAGGTAATTTTACACCGTTCATTAAGAATGTCAGTTTATCAATACTCAAAGTTCCGTCTGTTTTTATTTCTTTATCATGTTTTCTTATTTTTAAATCTGCAACTATATCTCCGGATGCCTGTTTATTTTTGATTTCCTGCAAGAAATCAATTATAGCAACATTATCTCCTGACATTTTTAATCCGTCGCATAAACAGGATATATCATAATCAACATGCTTAATATCATCAATTAAAAGCTTACCTCTTGTTACAAGTTTTATATGTTTATCAGGTTTAAAATCCGATATTATAAATTCCTTACCTTTAAATACATAATTTTGATTTAATGAATCAGAAATAATAAAATTGTATTTTTTTAATCTTACTTTTGAAATTCCATTAAGTTTATCAATAGGTTTAATATATTTTTGAACTATAAAATGACCGTCCTTATCCGTATTCAAAGTAAAATCGGCATTATCAATACGAATATCATTTACTCTAAATTCTTTTTTTAACAAAGGGAAAAGGGCAAGTTTTATTTTAACACCAGATAGTGCAGCCAAAGGCTTATCATTGTCATAACATACATCAAAACGAGGTGATTTTATAATAACCGTCGGGGCTAATTTAATAGTAAGCTTATCAGTATTAATATTAAGCCCGTATTGTTCTGCTGCTTGTTTTTTCAAAAGCGGAATAAATTTATCTGCATTAAACGGTATAAAGCAAAAAATTATCCCTATAACTAATAATATTAAAACCGACAATAATATTTTTTTCATAAAAAACCTTAATAAAAATAATAGCTACTCTCCGCTAATATTTTATTATTAAAAAACTAAAGAAACAAGAGTTTTAATTAAGTTTCCATTTCCGCTTTAAAGAGGTTAAAGTCCCGTCATTTACCATATTAGTAACATTAATATTTACTATTTTTAAAAGCGATTTTGATTCAGGTTCTTTTCTAACTCCAATTGCGTACAATTCTCTTGTATAACGTTTTGGTAAAAGCTTAACAGAACCGTCAGTAAGAGCGTAGTGTCTTAAAATTGTATCATCAGATGTTATAGCAGCGATTCGCCCAGCTTTCAGTGCATTATACGCATCATTATATGTTTTATACCCCAACACATTAACGGACGGCATGAGCATACGAATATTTTTTTCTGCAGTAGAGCCATATAAAACCCCGACATTCTTGTCATTTAAATCAGCAAGTGTTTTTATCGGGCTGCCGGCTCTTACTAAAACGGCTTGCCCTGCAACAAAATACGGTTTTGAAAAACTTATGATAGCACTTCTTTCAGGTGACATTGTCATTGTTGCTATAACCATATCAACTTTTTCAACATTTAAAAAATAAAGCCTGTTTGATGGTGTAACCTGAACAAATTTGATTTTATTCTGATCATGAAGAATATCTTTTGCAATATATTTTGCGATATCAATATCAAAACCTACATTTTTACCGTTTTCTAAATAACCAAATGGTCTGGTATCTGTTTTCACACCAACAATAAGATACCCTCTTGATTTAATTGTTTTCAACAAATCTTCTTCAATCGAATTTGCTTTATCGAGTTTATAGTCTACCGCATAAACGATAAGAAGAACAATTGATATTACAATAAACCAAAATTTATCATTCATAATGATTATTAAATAATGAATATGACATTTTGTAAATACATTATAAAAACGGTTATTATTGTGATATTCTATTTATAAAGAAGGGGAAAACGAATGGATGCTATAAAACACTTTGAAGAAGGATATTCTTGCGCCGAAAGTCTTGTAAGAGAAGGTATAGATTTAGGCATTTGCGATGAATCTACATTAACCGTTGCGACCGCATTTTCAGGAGGATTAAGCTCCGGATGCTTATGCGGTGCTATCTCAGGTTCATTGATGGTTCTAAGTTCTTTATACGGAAAGAACAACAAATACGGAAACGAAGCTATTGCGAAAAAGATTGCGGCAGAATTTGTTCAAAAATTCAAAGAAAAATTCCCTGCAACCTGCTGCAGAGTTTTGTCTAAAGACTTTGAGTTTCATTCTCCCGAAAGGAGAGAACACTGCAAGCAAATAGTGGAATACTGTTCAAAAATAATGAAAGAATTAACATTGTATGAAAGAGTATAAAAAACGAATATTATTTGTCGGAATGCCTGATATGGCATTTGTGTGTCTTGAGGCATGTTATCAAGAGGGTATAAATATTGTAGGTGTTATGGGTCCAAAACCAACACACCACATGTACCAGCCGTTTAAAGAGTTTGTTGAGAATAAAAAACTTAATTTTATTCCATTCACAGACTTAAAATCTCCGGAATTAATTAACACAATTAAAGAATTAAACGTAGACATGGCCGTTGTTTGTTCGTTTAATTACAAAATTCCGGAAATATTGTTAAATGCGGTAAAAGACGGTTTTATAAACCTTCACCCGTCATTGCTGCCGGAATATAGAGGTTCAAATCCTTATTCCAGAGTAATTATGAATAATGAACACGAAACCGGCGTAACTTTGCATCACATGAGCAAAGAGTTTGATAAAGGAGATATCATTTTACAATACAGATGCCCGATTGAAAAAGATGAAACAATGGGTACATTATTTAATAAAACAAATGATATTTGTATACAGCTTTTATTATCGGCACTTAATGAATACGAAAAACGTCCGCTGCCTTCAATACCTCAAATAGAAGGAGATTACCCTAAAGCAAATAACATTGAAGACAACGAAATGTTTCTGGATTATAACAAACCGGCCGTTGAACTGGAACGACTCGTAAGAGCTTTAAACCCGTTTATCCTTGCGGTAACTTATTTTAGACGGACTCTTGTAAAAGTCATGAAAGTTTCTGTTGTAAAAAAACATTTTTCATCTGATATTCCAAACGGAACAATTGTAAAAGCCGATGATAACCAAATTCTCATCAAAACAGCGCAAGATTGTCTATCTTTAGATGTCATGCAGTTTGGCAGTTATTTTATTAGTAATGCTAAAGATTTTATTAAGTTCGTAAAACCAGAAAAAGGAGAAAGATTTTACTAATGGATAAACTGAATTTTTTAACAGCCGGCATGCCGCTGAGAACCGGAAATAAAGGATACGGAAAAGCATTTGAAATACTTGACGAAATGCAGCTTGACGGCTTGGAACTGGAATTTGTAAGAGGTGTGCGGATAAGTGACACAAGCAGAGAAACCGTAAAAAACAGTTCGATGATAAAAACCATACATGCACCTTTTTATATAAATCTAAATGCAAGAGAAACCGAAAAAATTGATGCCAGTATTCAAAGAATTGTAGAAACTGCAGAAATCGCACAAGATATAGGAGCGTTTTCTATCACATACCATGCCGGCTATTACTTAAATATGGATAAAAATAAGGTATATGACACTATAAAAAAACAAACCGCAATAATAACGGATACTTTGTCTAAATCAGGAGTGAAAGTTTGGATAAGACCCGAAACTACGGGCAAAGCTACTCAATGGGGCGATTTAGAAGAAATTATAAACTTATCAAAAGAATTTGAATATGTTCTTCCATGTGTTGATTTTTCTCACCTTCACGCAAGATACAACGGGATTTCAAATACTTACGATGAATTTGCACAAATATTTGAAACAATTGCAAAAGAATTGGAAGAAAAGAAACCTTTAGAACATTTCCACGCACACATGGCAGGCATTGAATATACAGCAAAAGGGGAAAGACAGCATTTGAATTTTGAAGAATCCGATTTTAACTACAAAGACCTTTTAAAAGCCTTCAAAGATTTTGATGTAAAAGGTGCAATAGTTTGTGAAAGCCCTAATATCGAAGATGATGCTAAATTAATCAGAGATTATTACTACACATTGTAATAAATTTTCTCTAATCATTTTCACTATTACTATTATTTACCCCTTCTTCAAGCCGCTTAGCTTTGTAACTGTAGCCTGCGTAAATTGCAATACCAATTAAAAGCCATACAAGGAAATATGACGACGATTCCGATTTTGCACTGAATTTACAGTACATCAAAAGAGCACATGTTAAAATCCCCAGTATCGGAAACCACGGACAAAACGGAACTTTAAACGGTCTTTCTCTATCCGGTTCTGTTTTTCTAAGAATAAGAACAGCCAAACAAATGATAATGAAAGAAGTAAATGTCCCGAAATTACATAACTCCGCAGAAATATTCAAATCCATGAATAAGGCACAAATCATAACCACAAGCCCTGAAAGCCAGGTTAAAACGTGCGGAGTTTTATATTTTTTATGAATAGCAACAAGAGATTTAGGAATAAATGAATCGCGGCTCATTGCAAATAATATTCTTGTTGTCCCGAGTTGATATATCAAAAGTACAGATGTTAACGCACACAAAGCTCCGACAGAAATAAGTCCTGCATACCAATCCTTACCGATAACTCTCATTGCATGCGCCAGAGGAGCCTGAGTATCAACCATATGGAACGGAATAATACCTGTTAACACAAGAGCAACCATAACATATAAAAGAGTACACAGTATAAGTGTTCCCATAATAGCTATAGGCAAATCTCTTTGAGGATTTTTTGTTTCTTCTGCGGCGGTTGAAATTGCATCAAAACCGATATATGCAAAAAATATTACAAATGCCCCCATAAATACACCATCAAAACCATTCGGCATAAAAGGAGTCCAATTTTCAGGTTTTACATAAAAAGCACCTACAACTATAAATGAAAGTATAATAAACATATTCACGCCAACCATAATACTTGCAAATTTGGTTGACTCTTTAATACCTTTAATAAGTAATATTGTTAAAAATAAAACAATTAAGATTGCCGGCAGATTAATCGCAATAGGAATATCTATAAAATGTAAATGCAAAAACGGCATTTTATCATGCACATTCCAACCGTATTTATCACACATTGCATACATTGTTCTATAATCATTTCTAAGCCAGAGAGGAGAATTAACCACAAAAGCCGGCAGAACATGTTTGAAACCTTTTAAGAGTTGAACGAAATATCCGGTCCAGGCACTTGCAACCGTAATATTTCCGATAGCGTATTCAAGCATTAGAATCCAGCCGACCATCCAGGCCATAAATTCACCCATAGTTGCATAAGTATAAGTATAAGCACTACCTGCAACAGGCATCATCGCAGCAATTTCAGAATAAGAAAGTGCCGAAAACAGACTTGCAATTGCAGCAATAACCATAGAAATAATAACCGCAGGACCAGCACCTGCACCATCTGCAGTATCCTGTATTGCACTGCCGATTATTGTAAATATCCCTGTGCCGACAACCGCACCTATCCCTATTACAATAAGGTCAAATACGTTTAAAGTTTTTTTCAGTTCTGAATTATTTCCCGCATCTATTAGTTCATCAGCGGACTTGCGTTTAAGTAAATTACTTAGTAACGAATTCTCTTTCACTTTCATCATTTTCAATACTTATTCTATTCATTTCGACTTTTCTATTCTTAATATACCCATATTGAAGGTAAATACCTAAACCTATCAACAACCAAACCGGAAACATCAATGCAGATGCAGTTAATGATTTCATTGAATAAATCATCAAACCGCCGCAGCAAGCAATACCGAGTGATGGTAATAATGGAGAACAAGGAACTTTAAAAGGTCTCGGTCTATCCGGATCAATTTTTCTTAAAATCAATACCGCTACACAAACGATTATAAATGATGTAAACGTACCAAAATTACACAGTTGAGCCGCTACATCCAAATCAAGAGTCATAGTACCGATCATACAAACAACACCGACCAATATTGTTAAAACATGCGGTGTTTTGTATTTTGGATGAAGCTTTTGGAATATTGTCGGCAAAAAGTTATCGCGACTCATTGCATACAAAATTCTTGTAGCTGCAAGCTGTAAAACCAACAATACAGATGTCAAACCCGCAAGCGAACCGATAGATATCAACCCTGCAGCCCAATTTTGATGAACCATTATCATTACATAAGCCATTGGAGCTTTCAAAAATCCGGGATCAATATTATGTGATGATGTACAGTAAACGCCGGTCAAAACTAACGCAACAGATACATAAACAATAGTTGTAGCAATCAAAGAACCAATTATACCAATAGGTAAATCTCTTTGTGGATTCTTACACTCTTCAGCAGCAGTAGCAAGTGCATCAAAACCAATGTATGCAAAGAATATTATAAACGCCCCCATAAATATTCCGCTCATGCCGTTTGGTGCAAAAGGAACCCAGTTAGAAGGTTTTACATAAAAAGCACCTACAAGTACGAATAAGGCAATTACTGCCAGCTTTATTACAACCATTAATGTTGCCATTTTAGTAGAATCTTTTGTCCCTTTAACTAAGATTGCGGTAATTATTGCGACAATTACACATGCCGGCAGATTAACAGAAATCGGGATTCCGCAAATATGAGGAAGAACATCCGCAGGATTTGCCCCCATAGTTTGGATTTGATGTACCGCACCTTTATAATCATTAATGAGCCATATCGGAGGATTAACCAGCCAGTCCGGCAGATATGCGGCAAACCCTTTTACTAATTGCATAAAGTGGTTTGACCAGGCACAGGCAACCGCAACATAACCTACGGCATATTCAAGCATCAATACCCAGCCGACCATCCAGGCAGCAAACTCGCCCAGTGTAGCAAAAGTATACGTATAAGCACCGCCAGCAACCGGAATCATAGTTGCAAATTCGCTGTAACAGAGTGCAGAAAAGATACACGCAAAAGTTGCAATAACCATTGAAACAACAAGAGCAGGTCCTGCCCCCAAACTTTCGTTACCGCCGGCAGCGGCAATCCCGACAACAGCAAAAATACCGGAACCGATTATTGCACCGATACCTAATATAATAAGGTCTAATGCTCCTAATGTCTTTTCAAACCCTGCACTGCTTGCTTCTTTAAGCATTTCATCAGGATTTTTGCGTGTTAAAATTTTTGTAAAAAAATTGCTGAATAAGCCTTGTGATTTTTTGTTTTCTGTCATAATTCTATCTTACCTTACATAATGGGAAACCGAGATTTTCTCTTTGTTTTACATAGAGTTGAGCAACTGCCGCGGCCATGGTTCTCACTCGGTTAATATAATTAATACGTTCGTCTTTGCTTATAACACCTCTTGCATCAAGAAGGTTAAAAGTATGAGAGCACTTCAAAACGTAATCGTATGCAGGTAATACAAGTTCGGCATTTACACAGTTATCAACTTCTTTTTGGTATATATCAAAAAGGTTAAACAATGCCTTATCGTTAGAATATTCAAAATTATATTTTGATTGTTCAATTTCGTTTTGCAAATAAATATCGCCGTATTTTAATGTATCATTCCACATAATATCAAATACGGATTCTTTATTTTGAAGGTACATTGCAATACGTTCAAGCCCGTAAGTAATTTCTAAGGCAACCGGCTTAATCTCTAATCCGCCGACTTGTTGGAAATATGTAAACTGAGTAATTTCCATACCGTCAAGCCAAACTTCCCAGCCGACACCTGCAGCACCAAGAGTCGGAGATTCCCAGTTGTCTTCAACAAATCTGACGTCATGTTTGGACAAATCTATCCCCATCGCTTCCAAACTTTGAAGATAAAGTTCTTGTGCATTATCCGGTGACGGTTTCAATATTGCTTGATATTGGAAATAATGCCCCAAACGATTCGGATTTTCTCCATATCTGGCATCGGTCGGACGTCTGCAAGGTTCAACCATGGCAGTTGACCAAGGCTCCGGGCCTAAAACTCTTAAAAAAGTTGCAGGGTTCATTGTTGATGCACCTTTTTCAATATCGTAAGGCTGCTGTATAACACATCCCTGTTTAGCCCAAAATGCAGACAAGTTTAAAATTAAATCTTGAAAATTAAGTCCCATTTATTATTACACTTTCCAACATTGTATTATGTACACTTAATTTAGTATCTCAAAAAAATTAAAAAAAATCAAATAATTGACAATAGTATTTAATTTACAATAATATAAAGATAATATAGGGAGAGGTTTAAATGACTGAATATGTATTTTTAGACGGGCAATATATAGAATCGGATAAGGCAGTTATTCCTGTTAGAACACACGCTTTTTTATATGGAACTGGCGTTTTTGAAGGTATAAGAGCATATTATAACGAAAACGAAGACAGGCTCTATACGTTTCGTATGAAAGAACACTATGAAAGAATGATAAGAAGTGCAAAAGTTATGTGGATGCAATCTCCGTATACCGTTGAAGAATATGGCAGAATAACTATTGATTTACTTAAAAGAAACGAATATAAGCAAAATGTCTATATAAGACCGACTTTGTATAAATCATCAATGAAAATCGGACCGTCGTTAGATGATAACAAAGATTCGTTTGTATTGTTTACTACACCATTAAACGATTACTATGATTCTGACAAAGGGTTAAACGTTTGTGTATCCAATTGGCGTAAAAACAGCGATAATGCAATGCCGCCGAGTGTAAAAATTACAGGTGCTTACGCTAACGCTTCATTAATTAAAACGGATGCACATTTCGCAGGATTTGACGATGCAATTGTTCTTAATGAATCCGGACAGGTTGCGGAAGGTTCCGGCATGAATCTTTGTTTTGTACAAAACGGAAAAATTATAACAACGAATACAACAGACGACATTCTTGTCGGAGTTACAAGAAATACAGTGCTTGAATTGGCGAAGTATTTAGGCATTCCAACCGTTGAAAGAGAAGTAAATCGTTCAGAGCTATACACATTTGATGAAGTATTCTGCTGCGGAACAGGAGCACAAATTATGCCGATTGCATCAATTGACCACAGAAAAATCGGAAACGGAGAAGCAGGATTTATTACTAAAAAGATACAAAATCTTTACTATGATGTTGTACAGGGTAAAGTAGAAGAATTCAAACACTGGTGTACACCGGTGTAACTAAATGATTAGGTGATTAAGTGATTAAGCAGCTAAACACAACGATCTAATCACTACTCACAACTCACCATTCACTAAACAATGAAAGGATAACAATGAGTGAAAAGTAAACGGATATTCCGTCATTGCGAACGAAGTGAAGCAATCTTTGAAGTATTATTCAATAAAAGAAGATAGATTTCGGGTTTCACCCTCGGAATGACAAATATCTACACACTAATCACTCCTCACTAACATGATTACATTTTTAGGCAAAACAGTACAAAACTTTTTTCAATCCATGAAATATATTGTTTCAGGAAAAATGCGATTTGTGCATGTAATTTCACAGGCTGCGGCAATAAGTTATGATTCGCTGCCGATTGCTCTAATTATTTCTATAATAGCTGCTGCTGTAATCACTATACAGGTATCAAAACAGTTTTTGATGTCCGGAGCTGACAGCTATATCGGCGGGACATTAACAGTTGTAATCATTCGAGAGATTGCTCCTGCATTTGTTGCCCTATCAATAAGTGCAAGAGCGGGTACTGCAATTTCTGCAGAAATTGCCAATATGCAGGTAACAGAACAGGTAGATGCAATTAAAACATTAAAAGTTGACCCTGTCGGGTATTATTTTGCCCCGAGAATTGCTGCCGCAGGATTGACCGTCCCGATGGTAACAATTATTGCGGAACTTATGGGAATTTTAGGCGGAATGGTGGTTTCATATATGACAATCGGACTTCATCCAAACAGATATATTAATTCTGTTTGGGCGTGGCTGAACACCAGAGATTTTTATATAAGTATATTTAAAGCCTTCTGTTACGGAATAATTGTTGCAAACGTATGTGCAACACAAGGATACGAAACAAGAGGCGGAGCAAAAGATGTCGGGATTTCAACTACACAAGCAGCAATAAAATCTACAATCTATCTATTGATTGCAGACTTCATAATAAACTTTTTATTCTATCTCTAGGCCATTTGCGGTTTATCTTCTTTAACTAGATTTTGTTCCGTAAGCTCTTCCTTAGATGTATCAATACCTTCTTTCTGACCTGTTAAGCCTTCCGCAAGACTGTTTGCAAGTTGATCAACCTGACTATCAATCCAATTTTGAGCTTCATTCGCTAATGTAGTACTTATTGCCTCACTTAGACCTTTTCCACCTGCTAAGGCGGCAGCAATACCTCCAACAGCAGAACTACCTGTTGCACTTCTCAAACCTGCCGCAACACCATCTGCAACCCCATTAGCAAGTATAGTTGATGCATGACCAGCACCCAAGCCCAAAGTACCTGCTGTTTCAGCAGCGGCTAAACCTGGAGCTGCAGCTGCAGCTCCAGAATCAATTGCAGCATTTGTATATCCGGTAACTGCATCACCCTGTAACAGTCCGACTTGTTCAAGCATTGCATTTGTTACTTCTGAAACACCTTCCTTAATAAAGGTTGCCGCTTGATTTGTCACAACATTACCCAAGTTTTCTCCGCGAACTACAACATCAGAAACTCCTTGCGCAAGAGATTCTGATACTTTTTGCTGCATTTCTGTTGTTGCTGAAATTTGCTCTCCTAATGCTGCAATTTCACCGGATTTATCATTATATTGTTTTAATAAATCGGCAATCTGACTGTTAACGGAAGAATCTCCTTCCGATTTATCAGATTTTTTAGCTTTTATCACTGTTTCATTACCGTCTTTATCTTTTACGGTAATTTCTTCCGTCATATCTTCCGGTTTAGGGAGCTCTATTCCATTTTGCTCACACAATTGTGACAATTGCTCATAAATTTGTTGCCGTTCCTCATCCAATTTTTTTTGTTCTTCCGTAAAAGCTGTTGCTTCCTCACCTTGTGTGCCAACTTGAACCGCTATTTGAGTCAAATTAGCCGCATAATCCTGAAGATCAATACTTCCATTTGAAACTAATTGATCAAGTGCTGCTAAATTTGCATCAATAAGTTTTGATTGCAGCATAGTCAAAGTTTTTGTACCTTTACCTATGTTTGCAGCAGTTTTTGCACTATCTTTTGATGCTGCTGCTGAATCATTTCCTCCTAAGAGCATTTCCAGAAATTTTCCGGCAGCAGACTTTAACGCACCTTTAATTGATTTTTGAATTAATTGATTTGTTGCTTCAAGAGCTCCATCAATTCCTTTACCCTCAATCAATGAAGATGTAAAGACAGATACCCCATCTTGTGCGGTAGTTTCGACAGATGTAGGCTTTTCACTCTTTTTCTGAGTTTCGTATGTTTGCTGATTCCCGGATACTCCGGATACTCCGCCGCCCATAGGCTTCAGCTCTCCTTTATTTAGTTACAATTGGGCATAGGTATACTACGCTATTAATATAAAAACATCCAAAGGGCAGACTATTTCAGGAACTTCGATTTTTGTAATAATTCTTAATAATTAAGAACAAAATTAACCGCATCTTCTTTGGATACAACATTCCCTTCTAACTGTTCATTCTTTAATGCGGTTATAATTTCTCCGAGTTTTGGAGACTGCGGAATATTTTTTAATTCCATAATCTCATCCCCGCTCAATAGTTTCGGCAGCGGTTTTAATGTATCTTTTATTGCAATATAGTAATTCAACAATTTATCCAGATTATCAATATTTTCTTTTACGATATCATCAGTTATTGCAGGACCTCTCGCAGATAATCTGTCAGCCTTTGCCAACAAGATATTATCAATAACGTTTTCACCCATTTTCCTGATATAACGCATATAAATCTTTTCGTTAATATTTTCGGAAGATACAACCTGCGATGGGTAAATATGAGTCTTAATCATATCTGTTATATATTCAATCTGTTTTTTAGAGAATTTATTTTGTTTCAAAATTTCTTTTGCCATTTTTGAGCCGACATCATCGTGTTTGATAAACCTGTGCCGTTCACCCTCAATTGTCCAGGTAGAAAATTTCCCGATATCATGAAAAAATCCTGCAAATTTCAAATGTGCAAGCCTTGAAAATCCGCCAAAATCTATTTTATCAAGATGATTTTTAATTGCAGAATTCCCGTTTTCATAGAGTATTTGAATTTGGTTAACAGTTTCAACCGAATGTTCATACAAATCAAGATGATGATGACTGTTTTTCGGGACTTTTTTCACATCAATAAATACAGGATAAATCTTTTCAATAAGTTTATCCGCTTTTAATAAAACCGGTGCAGTATACTTTCCGTCAAACAGTTTCATCATTTCATAAGTAATCCGCTCTGCTGCAGGCTTCAAAATCAAATCTAAATGCTTATCTATCTGCATTTGTGTTTCAGGCTCAATTTCAAAACCCAATACAGCAGCAAAACGATATCCTCTCAAAATTCTTAAAGAGTCATCCACAAGATTTTCTTCCGATATACTGCGTATTATTCCCTGTTCTAAATCAGATTTTCCGTTAGTAATATCTATTATTTCATAGTTTTTTAGATTAATCGCAATTGCATTAATTGTAAAATCCCGGCGCTTTAAATCAGTTTCAATGTCATCAGCCTCTGTAACATCAATATAATTAAGTTTATCACTAAATACAACACGGTAAATCTTATTACCACTGTCCAATTCAATAAATGTTCCGTCATTATCCTCTGCAAAACGGCGTGCAAAATGCTCTGCGGATTTTACAATGATGTCCTTATCAAATGTAGATTTTCCAAGAAGGAAATCCCGTACGGCACCGCCGACAAGATAAACATCTTCATCATATTTTTTTATTAATTGTATAACTCTGTCATTTTCTAAATTCATATACAATATTTCCAATAGTTACAATTACGGCAGTTTCAGCTTTTAATATCAAATCTCCCAGCGTAAGCATAGGAATAGAATGACTCCTGAAATAAGTAAATTCTTTCTCAGAAAAACCGCCTTCCGGCCCTATAATCAACAAAACTTTCTCATTTTTGCCGACAGGATTTTCATTCAAATACTGTTTCAAAGATTTTTCGGTATCTCTTTCACACAAAGCTAGAACTTTATCGAATTTTTGGCACTGAATAACCTCATCCATATTGGAAAGCGGGTAACATGTCGGAATATTCGCACGCTCACATTGTTTTGCAGCTGCATACATAGCATTCTGCCATTTTTCTATTTTTTGTTCAATCACACTTTTTTTCAATGCACAGTTGTCTGTATATATAGGATAAACTCCCGCTACCCCAAGCTCTGTTGCCTTTTCCATAACGACAATCTGTGCATCACTTCTCAGAGGAGATTGTGCAAGAAAAAGTTCAAACTGCAATTTCCTTTCTGATTTATGAGATTCAACGACCTCTGCAATAATACTATCTTTGGTTATTTCCCTAATTACAGTCAAATACTCAATTTCATTTTCATCAATCAACAGAAGTTTTTCACCGACACTTGTACGCAAGGACTTTACTATATGCTGATAATTGGAACTATCAGATACAGTAATCATATTATCTTTTAGATTTTTAGAGCTTATAAAAAAGTGCGGCATATAATATCCTTATTTTGTGGTAACAATTGATGTCGTATAATTATTCTTGAAATACTTATTTGCAACTTCTACTATATCAGAAACAGTCACTGCATTTATCAATTTTTCATACTCATCAATAAATCCGTATCCTCTGCCTGATGCTTCAAACCAGCCCAGAGTAGTTGCTTTATCGTTATTCGTTTCAAGAGCAATTACAAACTCTCCTAACAATCTTTCTTTTGCCTCTCTAAGTTCTTTACCGCTCACAAATTGAGTTTTGAATTTTTCCATCTCATTCAGCATTTTTTGTTTTGCACGGGCCGCCGTTTTCGGATTCGTGCCGACATACACATTAAATGATCCGGCCAAAACATTCGGACTATAGGATGAACCAACCTGATACGCAAGCCCTTCCTGCTCTCTGATACTCTTAAATAATCTTGAACTCATGCCGGAACCCAATATTGTATTTATAACTTCCAGTGTTGCATAGTCTTTTATATTATTAACACCGTTAACCTGCCAGCCGAGAATTACCCAGGCGGTTTGCTGATTATCAGCCTTTTTGATTACCTGAGTTTGAGAAGTCAATTTTGGAATGGAATACTTACTGTAATCAAATTTTCCCTGCGGTTTTGAAGAAAACATGTTTCCAAATTTATTTATAAGCATATCTTTATCAACATTACCGTTAACCGAAATTACAATATTATCAGGGTTTAAAATCTTTGTCTGATAAGATTTTATATCATCTCTGGTCACATGAGGCAAGGATTTTTCCAGCAATGTATAAGATGTTGAATACACTGAATCCTTATAAATATGAGATTTATATCCGTCAACTGCCAAATTTAACGGATTATCCCTGTTTTGTTTTATTTTATTCATCAAAACCGTTCTGTCTTTTTCAATATCTATATCATCAAATGATGAATTATTCAGCATATCACTCAACAAATCCAAAGCCGTTTCAACTTGATTTTTTGTAGTCAAAACATCAATATTGAAACTGTCTGCATTCGGTGAAAATGTTATATTAATCCCGTTTTCATCCAAGGCCTTTGCAAGCTCTATTGCTGAATACTGTTTTGTACCTTTCATCAATAAATCTGCAAACATCCTGCTTGTACCGCGTCTTGGCTCCAAGAAATTTCCGCCTTTGGCAAACAACGCAATTGCAACAATATCATTGTATTGATTATCTGTCACAAGCAGGGTTGCATTATTATCAAGTACAAACTTTTTCGTATTATCATTTGAAGATACAAGATTTGCGGTATGTTTTTTAGGAGATGTATTAACCTGTGCCGTTTCCTTCTGGCTTTCCGGAAGTACCAGAGATACCGCACTGTTATTTTTGGTTAAATACTTGTTGGCAACACGTTTAACATCTGCTGCCGTAACCTTATTTATTCTATTCAAATATTCATTATAATAATTACTGCCGCCTGTTAACGTAATAACATACCCTAATTCCTGAGCGATATTTGAAACAGATTCTCTTGAATAATACGTATCCGTTTCAATGATTTTCTTTGCAATCTTCAAATCATTCTCACTGATTCCGAATTCCTTGATTTTATCAATTTCGGTCATTACGGCATTCTCAACCTTTTGTGCGTTTTGAGGAAGAAAACTTGCATTTACAATAAATATACCGTCATCTTTCATTGTAGAATTCGATGCCGAAATAGTTGTCACAAGCTGTTTTTGTTCTTTTAATATCTGATACAGTTTTGAGGATTGTCCGTCACCGAGAATAGTAGCCAACACATCCAGCGCATAAGTATCATTTGACGAGATATCAACACTTCTGAATCCCATCATCATATATCCGATTTGTGTCGGCATATAACGGGTATTACGCTTTTGAGATGTTAACAATTTTTCTTTTTTATAATTATTTACAACGGCTTTTTTATACGGAGTATTGAAATTCTGTTTAATAACCTCCATAACATGTTCCGGATCAACATCCCCAATGATTAGCGTCGTCATATTAGACGGAGTATAATACTTTTTATAATAATTAAGTATTGTTTCTCGGCTGACATTTTCAACAACCTTTGCAGAGCCGATAACTTTTCGTTTATAAGGATGAGTAGTATACAACAACTCATTCAAATTTTCGTAACATATACTTGACGGATTGTTTGCATCCTTTGCTATCTCTTCTAACACAACTTTCCGTTCTTTTTCCATCTCTTTTCTCGGGATTTGCGGGTTCAAAAGCATATCAGCATGCAATTCCAACGCCTTATCAAAATACTGTGAAGAAATAGTTATATAATAATGAGTAAAGTCCTTACTAGTTGCCGCATTTGTTAATGCACCTTTGGATTCCAAAATCTTATCAAACTCACCTGCCGGATGTTTTTCCGTTCCCTTAAAAAACAAATGCTCCAAAAAATGCGAAATACCGCTATTGGAATCGTTTTCATTTATTGAGCCGGTTCTTATCCAGGTATCAATAGTTACAATCGGATTGTTTTTAACCTGTTCGATTACAACAGTCTGACCGTTATCCAGTTTATAAGTCGAAATATCTCCGGCAAAACACGCCGCACCGATAAATACCAATACAAATGCCAAAAAGATTTTTTTCATATAACTAACTCCATAACAATATGTTTCAATTCATAATTAATATCATAGAGTTATTATATTATAATTTCAAGAAATTAATATTCCTGAACGAATTCAGCACCGTCATCTATTCTGGTCTTAACCTTTTTAAGTTTCCCTTCTTCGTCATATATAAAATCAGAAATAGCCGTATAATCACCAACGCCGTAATTAGAACGATATATTTCTCTTACCGGCTGTCCCTTATCATTATAATAAATATGAGATTTAAGTTTACCGTCATTATGAAGAAAATCAACCTGTACCGGTTTATTGCCTTCATCAAATTTTTGGATATAAACATTACGTTTATACTTGTGTTGGATTTTCGGCTGGAATTTCAAACTCTCAATTTCTGCATCTACAACTCTATTAACATCATATCTTTCTGAAATAATACTGTTAGTTGCATATCTGTGTTGTCTGTTTCCCATAATCTTAATCCCCAAAAATAACTTAAACTTAATCCCTGATATTTTTATAAAGTATTTTAGTACAAAAAAATTGCCTGAATCTATACTTTATTTACATTTTGTTAAAATATGTAACAAAAATATCAGGAGTATGCAATTCGTATATATAAAAATACTTTATATATATATAAGCGTTGAGCTTAGAAAAAAGATTTCATACATAACCTACACACACTAACCTTCTACACACGAGGAATTACACAAAAAATTCCAGCCTTCCTTTTTCGGAAGGTTTTTTTTGTTTTTAATCATGTTACGTTAAGCATCCGGTTTGGTCTTCAACGTAAAAACATAAACTAAACCAATTACATTTACCCCCACCAAACCATTCTGTTCATTTTGTTTTTTTAATCATGTTACGTTAAGCATCCGGTTTGGTCTTCAACGTAAAAACATAAACTAAACCAATTACATTTACCCCCACCAAACCATTCTGTTCATTTTGTTTTTTTTAACATGTTACGACCAGTATCCGGTTTTACTTACAACTACAAAACTATATTAATATTACTAGATATCACCGTAAAACCTCTGTTCATCTTGAGTTATTTTAATCATGTTACGTTATAAAAAGCGATTAGTGAATAGTGAAGAACTTTTTCTATCAAAAGATAGGATTGGAACAAAAACTATTTACCACTTTCAGGTTTTGTCGAACGAATTATTTTTAAATATTCTTAATTTTAACATCTACTCACTATTCACTAATCACTATTCACTACTTAATCACTTGTTAAGGTAGTTACATTTCTAAAAACTTATGCTAAAATACTATTGAAACTAGGAGATGAGCAATGAAAAAACTATTAAGTATATTATTTTTGTTAGGAGTAACCGCAACAACTCTTAATGCTGCAGATATATCTTACGCACAAACAGCGGCACCTGCGAAAACTACACCGGCTGTTACAACTACTAACACTAAACCGGCTCTGATTGTCAAGCCGATTGATGTTGTAAATAATCCATCCAAATACATGCAAAAACGAATCTGTATGACAGCAAGATTTTCTAAATTTGCAACACTGGGTCTGGATTACAAACCGGCGTTCAGAAGTTCTGATAACTACATTTCGTTTGTATTCCTAAGAGACGATTCTGCAAATAATATCCCGCTTTCCGAATTAAAGATGTTTATACCAAGAAAAACTGCAGAAAAATTGCCGGATATTAAAGAAGGTGATAAAGTAAAAGTTATAGGCACCGTATTTTCAAATGCACTGGGTGATGCCTGGGTTGATGCAGAAAGTTTAACACTTTTAAATGCAAAGAAAACAGCAAACAAGTAAGGATTATAACGAATGAGTGAAGGAAAAATTAGCGAAAAGAATACTGAAAAAGAAAACAAAAAAGTGTTTTTAGCAATTCATGGACACTTTTATCAGCCTCCGCGTGAAAACCCGTGGCTTGAGGCAATTGAACTCCAGCCAAGCGCACTCCCTTGCCATGATTGGAATGAGAGAGTCAACAACGAATGCTATGCCCCAAATTCAGTATCCAAAGTAGTTAATGATAAAAATGAAATTCTAAATATTGTAAACAATTACGAAAATATGAGTTTTAATTTTGGACCGACACTTTTATCCTGGATGGAAGTTTTTTCACCACTTGCATACGAAAGAATTATTAAAGCCGATATCAAGAGCGTTGAAGAACATAACGGACACGGCAACGCTATTGCACAGGTTTATAATCATATAATAATGCCTCTTGCCAATGAGCTTGATAAACAAACTCAAGTTAAATGGGGAATACGTGATTTTGAATACAGATTCGGGCGAAAACCGGAAGGAATGTGGCTTGCAGAAACAGCCGTTGATGATGATACATTAAGAGTTCTTGAAGAAAACGGAATCAAATTTACAATCCTGTCTCCGTTCCAGGCTAAACGTATCAGAAAAGAAGGTGAAAATAACTGGAACGACGTAAGCTGGGGAAATATTGATCCGGCACGCTCTTACAGATACTATATAAAGTCTGCTCCGGGGAAATTCATTGATTTATTCTTCTATGACGGCGCTATCTCTAAATCCGTTGCATTTGATGAACTCCTGAGAGATGGTAATAAGTTTGTAAGAAGACTAAAAGACGGTATTTCTTTTGACAGAAACTATACCCAGTTAGTTAATATCGCAACAGATGGGGAAAGCTACGGTCATCACACAAAATTCGGCGACATGGCATTAGCTTATGCACTATCAACAAAAGCAAAAGAAGCAGGCTTTACAATCACCAATTATGCAGAATACTTAGACAAATACAGAAGTAATTGGGAAGTAGATATTAAAGATGTATCTTCATGGAGCTGTTTCCACGGAGTCGGGCGTTGGTGTGAAGATTGCGGATGCTCAACAGGCGGACATCCAGGATGGAATCAAAAATGGAGACGGCCTCTAAGAGATGCGATGGATTATCTCAGAGATGAAGTTATTCCGCTCTGCCAAAAACAAGGTAAAAAATACTTTAAAGATTTTATGGATGCACGCATACACTACATTGACGTTATTCTGGACCGTTCAGATTTAAGTGTAAAGAATTTCCAATCAGAATATTTCTTACCAAATTTATCAGAAACAGATAAAGTAAGAGCAATGGAAATATTAGAAATTCAACGTCACGCAATGCTTATGTATACAAGCTGCGGCTGGTTCTTCTCTGATATCTCAGGAATTGAAACCACTCAAATTATGAAATATGCGGCACGTGTAATCCAGTTGGCGAAAAACTTTACCAAAAAAGATTTGGAAACTCCGTATCTTGAAATACTTGCGAAAGCACAAAGTAATTATCCGGAATTAGGCTCCGGCAAAGATATTTATGAAAAATATGTAAAACCGTCAGTAGTGACATCAAAACAAATAGTAAGCTTATGGGCAATATCTTCACTATATCAAGATGTAGATGATGAAGAAGATGTTTATTGCTACACAATAACCAGAAAATCATATAAACGTGTCAAAAAAGGAGATTCTCAACTCCTTGTAGGTCACGTTGAAATACAGTCTAAAATCACTCTGGAACGTTCTGATATGATGTTTGCTCTGGTTCAATTCTCAGGCGGTGATTTCCAATGCGCAATAAGAGATTATTCAAATGAATATGACAACATTCAAAAAGAACTTGTCAGAACATTTATGGTAAATCCGCTGACTGAAATTATCAGAGGAGTTGATGACTACTTTGGTAAAGAATACTTTACATTGAAAGATATATTTATTGAAGAAAGAAGAAAGATTCTTCAAATATTGATGAAAGATAAACTCTCCGGATTTGCAAGAAACTATGAAGTTATGTATGAAGACGGCAAGGCATCAATATTCCATTTCCATGCATTAGGCTTAGAAGTTCCTGAAGAATTTAAGATATCAGCGCAATATTCGCTTGCAAAACAATTCAACGAACTATTTGCACATTCGAACGGATTTATTGACGATGACGTAATTCAATTAGCATCCGATATAAATTTTGAAGCAAAAAGACTTGGTATAACCATTGATAAAACAGAAACAAGCAAAATATTCGGCAAAAAAGTTGTACAGAATATAAACAGACTTGTTTACAGTATGGAATATCAACAGGCTGATGCGACATTAGATTTATTAAATGCAATAGAAAAACTTGAAATAAATGTTAACCTGTCAGAAGCACAAAATATTTACTATTCAAAAATTGTACAAAAATTTGACAGTTTATTGAAAGATATGTCAAGACAAGCAGATCGCGAATTACTTTTGATACTGTTTGATATTGCGAAACGCTTAAACCTGAATATTGATGCCTACAAAACAAAATTTGATAAAGCTATACTACGTTAGTTTGCTTTCAAGTTCCGCGTTTAATAGTTCTATCCTTTTTAAACGCTGTAAAGCCATCGAAGAAAGATTTATGTATTTATTTCTCTCTTCGCTAAGTTTATGTATATAATTTTCGGAATCTTCATAATATTGCGAGTTCATCTCAAGACTTAAACATAAATCCTGAATACTGCTAATTAACGTTGATATAATTGTAAGCTCTTCAAATGTGTTTTCACAAACTTCCTCTACACAAAATGTTTTTACGTTAATAATTTTCATCTTCCCTCCCCTATATATACTCCTTAATTCCAAATCTTTTACACAACTTTAAAGTATATTCACTAAAAATTCCTATGTGTTAATAAATTTTCTTTTATTTTTTATCTTTTAAACTCTTGGTTATTTCATCGCAATATGATATAATTATCTAACTTGAAAAGAATAGTATACTTAGTTTTAATTTACGTATTTTGTGCATCATTTGCCCTGGCTGCCGAAGGAATACAAACGGACAGGGATGAAGTATTCTTAATTGATGATGCACCGTTTAATGTGCACAAATCCCGAGTTAAAGAATTGATGGAAATGAAACCGGAATATAACGAATACGGTTTCAGATATAAATTAAAAGAAACAATTGTAAATTCAATACCTTCCGATGAAGAATGCTTAGATACAAGACGTCCGACATATTTGCTGGAAGATGCAACCACAAAATATTTTGAAAAAGGTCCGTTAGACAGTTTTCATACAGGTTTCTTTTATAAAGGCTCTATCGGGACAAATATTATTCATGGCGGAGCTACACACACCGAATACGCAAATAACAATATTGAAAACCATTTCAGGGGATATTTCAAAAACGGAAAAACATCTTTTAATTTATCAACACGCTACACTCCGAGGAATGATTTAAACTTTTGGCAATTTTTAATAGGAGATGCATTTATATCTCATCAAATAACACCGCATCATCGTATTGTTTTTGGGAATTCCAGAACTCATACAGGCGAAGAAGGTTCAAAATCAGATTGGGCAGTTCCTTTTATATCGTATTCACAAATCGGCAGAAATTTTGGGAATATCAGAAAATTCGGGGCTCGTGTTATAGGTGAATATGATTTAATTGAATACGATTTAGGCGGTTACAGCTCTGATTCTTATTTTAGAGAATTTTTCCCGGGAGTTGAATTTACCGGATGGGTAAACTTAAAACCTCTCGGAAAAACCGACGGCAGATACGGAGATTTAAAACTCGGCGGCGGTATAAGCAGCGGACACAATGATTTTACTTACAATGTAATTGGAGCTTATGCAAGATATCAATATAAAAAGTTCCGTGCAGATTTTGAATTTGCAAATGCTGACGGCTATAACGGCAACTTGGGACTATCAGAGAATCATGCCAGAGGGATGTACACCTCAGTATATTACAGAATACACCCGAAAGTTGAACTTCTCGCACGATACGACAATTTCCAGCCGAATCTGGGATTGACAGATGCGGATATAACAGAATACGTCGTCGGGCTTAATTATTACGTTAAAGGACAGGGGCTAAGGTTTATGCTGAACTATATCTTTAGACAAAATAGCTTTACAGAAGATTCTCACCGTATAATCCTTGGAACTCAGATAATGTTATAAAAGAACTTCTTGTAATACTTTATCAGATTTGAATTTTTTAGTTGAATGCAATTGAATATAATCTTTTAAGAGATTAAAACACACAATACAAATTTTTTCAGTCGCTTTTTGGTCATATTCGCAGCTGTAATCGAAATCAAACTGAAGCATTGCCTGCAGAAAATCTCTGATTTTATAATGCATTTTTGTTTTTATTTTGAAAGTATTATTACATTCTCTGCAAATAATTCCGCCCATTTCATTAGAAAAAAACATATCTTCGTTCAGAACTCTTTCACCGCAGCAAAGACAGCTGTCTAATTCCAGAGAAAAACCAGATATTAACATCATCTTTAACTGGAATTTAATCGTTGCAATCAAAATATCCTTTTTATTATCAGCGTGAGAGATTTTATTCAATGCTTTATATAAAAGATTGTATATATCTTTAGAACAAGGATCTTCTTCAACACCAAAATTGGTTACAACTTCTGATATATAAGATGAACACATTAGTTTAGTAATATCCTGACGGGATTCTTTAAACGTATTAATAGACTGTGCCTGACAAATTGTATCAAGATTTCTGCCTTTTGCAAACATTATCGTATTTGCAATTAAGGAGTCCATTCTTGCCCCGAGTTTACTTTTAGGTTTTTTGACACCTTTAGCAACTCCACGGATTAAACCTCTATCTTTGGAATACATCAGAATAATTTTATCCGCATCGCTTAAATCATACGATTTTAAATTAATCGCATCTGTTGTATAGTTTTTATTTTCCAACAATCTATCTCCCAAATATTATTTTATAAGAGAAAAGATTAGTTGTCTAATTGTAACGAATTACAAAGAGCATCTGCGGATAATTTTTGCCCCGTAAATTTTTCTATTAACTCATCCTCTTCGATACTCTTACCATAACTGAACAAGTTTTGGTTCAAATATTCTGCAGTTTTTTGAGTTTCTGTAATAGGACCTAACTTATCCGTCAAATAATTATACATTTGAGCCTTAATTAAATCAGCACGGAAATAGTTCTGGTAATACCCCGGATGTGACAAATAGTGAGGAATTGTTGCCCATTCATTATCAATTTCTTCTGATTCGTTACGTCCTAAATATTTACATTTCATATCATGCCAGAGTTTTCCTAAATTCTGTTCAGGATTCTTATACATTTCTTTTTCAAAATTGATTATTTGCATACTGCGGTTTATAAACTTTGCTTCTGATTTTTTATAATCATTTTTATATTTTTTAAGTGTGTCATTCCCAACAACATCTTTCAAAATATTTTCTCTTTGCGCTAAATCCCCCATCATCATAGCAACAGCTTCTGTCATGGCAGGAGTTGTTCCTCTATCAAGATACGGAAGTTTCGTATCAATACCTAAATTATAAACACAATGTCCCAATTCATGGCAGATTGTATCTAAACTACGGGTATTGTTTGTAAGATTAGCAAGAATTCTTGAGTCTTTACCGGGATCTATTTCAAAACAAAATCCGTGAGTATTTTTGTTTTTTCTGGGATACAAATCCAGAGTTATATTCATATTATCTAAATCAAATCCCATATTTTTATAGGCAGATTTCCCGATATCTACAACCTGTTCTCCGGTTTTAAGGTATTTATTAACTTCTTTAGCCGAATTGCTATCTAGCAACAAACCGTAATGATATCCCCTTAACTCTTGAGGAGAAATACCAAATGTTTCCGAGAGTTCTTTTTGATTTTCATCTTTAAGTTTTGCATTCAATGGTTTGGCATTCTCATATACATTATCCAAAAGAGAATCAAGTACATTTGAATCTACATCATATTCTTCTTTTAATTGATAATCATAAAAATTATCGTATCCTTGAGATTTAGCAAATTCATTACGTAATTTTACTAAATCTTTCAAATCACCTGCAATAATATCCCCGCCTCTAACTTTTGAATCATAAGCTTTTTGGCGAATTTCAGGATTCTTTTCCGTTTCTAAAATTTTGCTTATATCAGCATTTGTAACCTCTTTTCCGTCTATCATCGGAACATAGGCGTTATATTTTGCAGCAATTTCATTTTCTTTTTCTCTTAGAGATTTTTTTAATTCACCGGCATTAAGTTCTTCATCAAAACTTTTATACAAGTCTTTAAGCTGTTTATCCAGATGCCTGTCATTTAATCCCTCATCTTTTATCTCTTTTAATTGAGAGTAAATTTCTTTATTTTTAAATAGTTCATGCGTATCATTTTCCGATTTAAGATACTTTTGCATATTTTCATCAGTACTATTTATATAAAATTCCCATGCATTTAATTCTGTTTCTAACAGCTTCGGAGCAAGTTTTTTAGAAAAATCTTCTCTTAAAGTTATATATCTTTCTTTATTATTCATATTCTCTCCATAATTTCTTACCGAGAAAATTTTATCACAACAAGTATATCCGCGTAAATCTCAAAATAACCCCAACAGCCATTGAAAGCGATAGTGCGGCAATCTCTTTTGAAGATGACTAAGAAACTCTGATACGTTTGACCATGCGGTTCTTCGTATTCACTCAGAACGACGAAAATCTAATCACTAGTTACTAATAACTCCTTATAATATTTTTATTTGCCAGGAATATTTTTCAGGTATAATTATGTCATGTAATAGATATGGGGATTATATAATATATGAAATTACAAAATACAAAAGCAGAAAACGCTTTCAGATACAGCTGGTTATTAAAAAGGGCATTCCCTTTTGTAAGACCGTTTTTATTCAGAATATTTTTAGGAGTACTTGTTGCAATACCGGTAGGTTTACTTGACGGTGTAACGGCATTCGCTCTTAAACCTTATATGGATTATGTAATAGGAAAACACGACTTAATTATGCATGTAATGGGGCATACCGTTACTGTTCCATGCAGTGTTCTTGCAGCAGCAATACCTTTTGCAGTTATTCTATTTGCTGTATTCCAGGGGGTAATGAGATATTTAAATGATTACCTTACGGATTGGACAAGTCAAAAAATTACAAACTCAATTAAAATGAAACTATTTGCCTGTTTAGTCCGTATGGATTCCAGTTTCTTTGATGAAAACTCATCAGGTATAATATTAACCCGTTATCTGTCTGATCCGGATTCTGCCGCTAGAAACTTTATCCAACAGATAAAATCAATTGTAACAAGTGTATTTGGAGCAGGCAGCCTTATTGCCGTTATGCTTGTAAGTTCATGGAAACTTGCAGTTGTGGGGGTATTGGTTCTGGGATGTGCATTCTTACCAATGGCTCTTATAAGAAAGAAAATTAAAGAAACATCCAATAAAGGAATGGTCGTTGGCGGAAACATAACAACCAACTTTAATGAAACATATTCAGGCAACAAAGTTATGACTGCATATTCACTTCAAGAACACCAAAAACAAGCATTTGAAAATCAAATTCACAAATCTTTTGATATTGCAATTTCTTTAACAAAACGTTCTGCCTGGATGTCACCTATTATGTATTTTATTGCATCAATAGGTATTGCCTGCGTGCTTCATTACGGAACACAATTGATAATATCAGGAGAAATGACTGCCGGCAGCTTTGCCTCATTTGTAACGTCACTGTTATTATTGTATAAACCGATGAAAACATTAGGCGGTACATTAACAAGCTTGCAAGGTATATTTGTTTCATTCGGACGTGTATTTGAACTATTCGATATCAAACCAGAAATATATGATAGACCTAATGCTATTGAAATTAAAGATGTTACAACATCAATTGATTTTGAAAACGTATGTTTTGAATACGAACAAGACAGACCTGTGTTAAATAATATCAATTTACACGTAAACAAGGGAGAAACCATTGCGCTTGTCGGAAACTCAGGCGGCGGTAAATCAACCCTTGTAAATCTTTTACCTAGATTTTATGATGTAAAATCAGGTTCAATAAAATTTGACGGTATTGATATTAGGGATATTACTTTGGAATCTTTAAGACATCATATTTCGATTGTTTTTCAGGATAATTTTTTATTCACCGGAACAATCAGAGATAATATAATGCTTGGAAACCCTGATGCCACGGAAGAAATGTTGAATGCAGCAGTAAAATCTGCGCATTTGGAAGAGGTTATTGATTCGTTGCCTGACGGACTGGATACAATGTTAGGAGAAAGAGGAACATCTTTATCCGGCGGTCAAAGACAACGTGTTGCAATCGCACGTGCAATGGTACGACAAAGTCCTATTGTAATATTGGATGAGGCAACAAGCGCACTGGACAATAAATCAGAAGCAGTTGTACAGAAAGCACTTGATGCTCTTATGCAGAATAAAACAGTATTTGTAATAGCACACAGACTTTCAACAATCAGAAACGCCGATAAAATTGCAGTTATTAATGAAGGACATCTTGTCGAACTGGGATCACATGATGAATTAATTAATAAAGAAAACGGACAATACAAACTTCTTTATGAAATGCAATTCAGAGGAAAAGAAGTCGGGGTTTAAATACTTATATATAACAAAAGAGACGGTTATTTTAACCGTCTCTTTTTGTATTATTATGATTATAATTATTAGCTTAATCCGTAGTGAGCAACAGAGCCTTTTACTGTTTGAGGAAGTCTTCCTTTTGCTGCTTCTTCTCTTTCCTTTGCCAGTTCCATCAAAGTATCGACTTCGGCAACTTCGGCTTGAATTTCCGCATCTTTTTCTGCGATAGGTTCGCGTTGTCTGTCTTCCATTGCTTCTAATTCTTCTAACTGAGCTTGCTTCATTGCTTCCATAATAGAAGATACAACTACTTGAATTTGACTTGCAGTAGCTGATAAAGCAGAAGCTAATGCACTTGCTTTTTCTGTTTCTGAAGCATCAGCATCAATTTGTTTAGCAACCATACCATTTATATCTATATTGTCACCTGAAATGCCTAACCCTGCTAAAACCTCAGCTCCAAATATTCCGCCAAGAGAACCAATTGCAGAATTGAAACTAGATTCACTCATTCTTGCGGTAGTTAATATTGAATTTACTTGTTGAGTTTTTAAATTCCAAGTATTTTCAAGTTGTGACTTTTTCTTAGAGAAAAGCTTTTCAATGTTAGCAATACGCTTCGTGTACTGTTCTTGTTTGTCGTGCAAACGTATAGAACGTAATTCGTACACGGTGGCTTTTTGCTTAGCCTTTTGATATTCATATTGCATTAACAATAAGCCCATTTGCTTTTACTCCGTCTTTTGTGTCCTCGTATTAATATAAAGTTTTTTTGATTGCTAAAATTGTCTTTTTGGTTTTATTTTTATTTACATTTCTTTACAATAAAATAAAAATCAAGCTATGATTGAAATACAGACATCCAAAAATATAACAATAATATTAAGAAATGTTAAAAAAATAGGATTTGATGTAAAATTAATATATGAAAATTATTCCATACAGCGTAAATACAGGCGAAAAAAATATGAAAGTCGATGCAGAACTGCTTGATAGGGCAATTCAAACAAATTCTGATGAGAATATTTTCCGTTTGTACGGCTGGAAACCTGCTTGTATTTCGCTCGGAAAAAATCAAAATGACAGTTTTATAGATTACGATATTTTAAAAAAATACAATATTGATATCGTAAGAAGAATTACGGGCGGACGTGCGTTATTACACGACAAAGAAATCACATACAGTTACATAACTCCAATCAAAAACCTTAAAAACGGAGAAAGTGTAATAGAGTCATATAAAGAAATATCACAAATACTGATAAATATATTTAACAAACTGGGAATCGAATTAACATTAGGCGGGGATAAAAGTATACATACAAAATTTGACTATTGTATGCTGATTTCAACAGGAGCAGACTTATGCTATCACGGGAAAAAATTCATTGGCTCGGCGCAATATAGAAAACAAGGATATATTTTGCAGCACGGTTCTATTTTACTGGATTATAATAAAGAACTTTTAGAAGAACTTTTTAAAGAAGAAATTTCAACAGATTCAATAATTTCATTGAAAGAAATCAATCCGGATATCACATTAGAAGATATTATTGATGCTGTAAGGGGTAAATAATTTTACGTCATTACGAGGAACAAAGTGACGAAGTAATCTTTTGAAAAAACAGATTGCCGCGCTATCGCTCGCAATGACAGGCTTTTCGGCTATTCTGAACGTATGCGAAGAATCTCTTTTTGACAAGTGATTCGTGAACCGTGATTAGTGAATAGACGTTATAATTAAATGTCCACACTGGTAAGAACCTGAAATAAATTCAGGTTGACAAGGTGTACTTATTTTACTTAGCAGCGTAACTGCTTGACTACTTACCTGCATTCATAACCTTTATTCACTCTTCACTAAAAACACATTTACCCACAGCCTACTTGAATAAGAGTTATATTTATAATACACTATTTGTAATAACATGAGGCTTTATTAGAGGTATGATATCGTGAAAAGCTCACAATTAAGCGTTTTAATATTCATTGCACTTATTGCAGGTATAATTACAGGCTGGGTTGCACCTGATTTCGCCATTCAAATGCATCCTTTAGCTGCAATTTTCTTGCGAATGGTTAAAATGATTATTGCACCTTTATTATTTGCAACTCTTGTAGTTGGTATAGCCGGACACGGAGATCCTAAAAGCCTCGGGAGAATCGGCGTAAAAACTATTATATATTTTGAAGTGGTAACAACTATTGCTCTTTTCCTTGGTTTAGGAATAGCCAATTTCTTAAATCCGGGACAAGGAATTAATATAGCAAATTCAAGCCTTTCAAAATTAAATGATATTGCACAAATGTCCACCGCCGCACAGCATAATTCATTCAGCGACTTTTTTGTAAATCTTGTTCCAACAAGTATATTCCAGTCAATGTCTGACGGAAATTTATTACAAATTGTTGTATTCTCAATATTTTTTGCACTGGCAATTTGTGCTATAGGCAAAAAAGCAAAACCTGTTATGGATGTATTACAGGCAACTTCAAGCATCATGTTTAAATTTACCGAATACGTTATGTTATTTGCACCATTAGGGATTTTTGGAGCTATATCATATACTATCGGTTCAAACGGAATATCAATATTAAAAAATTATGCCAAAATAATATGTTCTCTTTATTTTGCATTATTTTTATTCGTATGTTTAATTGTATTTGCAGCGTGCAAAATCGTAAAAATCTCAATTATGGATTTTATAAGGGCAATTGCAGATCCGGCGTTTTTAGCATTTACGACTGCAAGTTCAGAAGCTGCCCTGCCTAAAGCAATGACGATTATGGAAGATTTTGGAGTTTCAAAATCTATTGTAGGTTTTGTTATGCCGACAGGCTATACGTTCAATCTTGACGGAAGTACATTGTATCTTGCAATGGCCGTAATATTTTCAACACAGTTAGTCGGGATTAATCTTTCTCTAGAACAGCAGTTAATTATTATGTTTGCGCTGATGCTCACAAGCAAAGGGATGGCAGGAATGCCAAGAGTAGCACTCGTTGTGCTAGCGGGAACATTGACTAGTTTTCATATTCCGATAATCGGCGTAGCTTTATTGTTAGGCATTGATCAGGTTCTTGATATGGGCAGAACAACCGTAAACCTTATCGGAAACTGTGTAGCAACCGTCGTAATCGCACGTTGGGAAAATGATTTTGATTATAATAAAATGCATAAATTTATAGAACAAAAAAAGGGTATTGCAACTTCGCTAAAAGACGAAGAAAGCAATGTTAGTTTTGAACACGATTTTGAAGTATATAATAAAGGATAAATTATGGAAATAGAAGAAAAAGTTGAGTACAAAAAGACATTAAACCTACCTGAAACTACACTTGCAATGAGAGCAAATGCAACTGTCAGAGAGTTAGAAATTCAAAAATTCTGGGAAGAAAACAATATTTATAACAAAATTATTGAAAACAAAGATAAAACAAATTCCTTTATTTTACATGACGGACCGCCGTACTTAAGTTCTGAAAAAATTCACGTCGGGACCGCATTAAATAAAATATTAAAAGATATTTTAATTAAATATAAATCACAACAAGGTTTTTATGCTCCTTATGTTCCGGGCTACGACGGACACGGGCTTCCGATTGAAAATGCGGTTGTTAAAAATATAAAAGGGGGCAGAGAAGCACTTACACCTGCAGAATTAAGAGAAAAATGCAGAGAGTTTGCACATAAAAACTTAAAAGGACAAGAAAAAGAATTTAGAAGATTAGGGGTTTTAGGCAACTGGGAGCATCCATATCTTACAATTGATCCTGAATATGAAGCAGAACAGGTTAGAATATTCGGTGACATGTATAAAAAAGGGTACATAGAAAAAGGATTAAAACCTGTTTACTGGTGTGCATCCTGCGAAACTGCACTTGCGGAAGCTGAGGTTGAATATGCAGATCACACTTCAACTTCTATTTACGTCAGATTCAAATTTGATGAAGAAGGGGTAAATAAAATAAATAAATTCATTGATACTCAAGGTAAAGATGTGTACGCAGTAATTTGGACAACAACCCCTTGGACAATCCCATCAAATATGGCAATAAGTTTACATCCTAGATTAGAATACACATTCTTTGAAAAAGATAATGATATATATTTTGCCGCTCAAGAACTCTTGGGACAATTCTTAAATGGTGTTGGCTGGGAAGAATCAGAAATCAACGTTATAGGTTCTTGTTCAGGTCAGGATTTAGAATTGTTAAATACAAAACATCCTTTGTATGACAGAAAATCTCCAATTATTTTAGGTGAACACGTAACAACTGATGCAGGTACAGGTGCGGTTCATACAGCTCCGGGACACGGTCTTGAGGACTATGAAGTCGGATGTAAATATGGTATTGAAGTATTTTCACCGTTAGACAGCAAAGGGGTTTGGACTGAGATTGTCAATGATAAAGATTTGGAAGGTGTTCCGTATTATAAAGGAAACGCAATTGTTATTGAAAAGCTTAAAAATTGCGGAGCGTTACTTGCTCAAGATGATATCCAGCACAGTTATCCTCACTGCTGGAGATGTAAACATCCCGTAATTTATAGAGCTACTCCTCAATGGTTTGTAAAAGTTGATAAATTCAGAAATAAAACACTTGATGCAATCAAAGGAGTAAAATGGATTCCGTCAAGCGGAGAAAACAGAATCGGAAACATGGTTGAAAACCGTTCTGATTGGTGTATTTCTCGTCAGCGTGCATGGGGTGTACCTATCCCTATTTTCTATTGTGAAGATTGCGGAGAAGTTATATGTACAGATGAAACCATTAACCACGTTGCAGAAGTATTTGAAAAAGAATCTTCTGATGCCTGGGTAAAATATGATGAAACAAAACTTTTACCGGAAGGATTTAAATGTCCGAAATGCGGTAAAACACATTTCAGGAAAGAAAAAGATATCATGGATGTATGGTTTGATTCAGGTTCATCCTGGAGAGCGGTTGTAGAAAAACGTGCCGATGAATTAGGACATACACCTGTCGATATGTACCTTGAAGGCTCTGACCAGCATAGAGGGTGGTTCCAATCATCACTTCTGACGTCTATTGCCTGCCAAGATAAATCACCGTACAAAGAAGTTTTGACTCACGGTTTTGTATTCGGGGAAGACGGCAGAAAAATGTCTAAGTCTTTAGGCAACTATATTAGACCTGATGATATTATTAAAACCTACGGAGCAGATATTCTTAGATTATGGGCAGCATCCGTAGATTACAGAAACGATATCAAAATCGGAGATAATATTATAAAACAACTCGCGGAAATATTTAAGAAAACAAGAAATACTGCAAGATTCCTGCTTGGTAATCTCTTTGATTTTAATCCTGCAGTTGATTATGTGAAATATGAAGAACTTAAAGATATAGATAAATTTGCGTTACACAAATTAAACAAAGTAGTAGACGAGGTAACAAAAGCATTTGACAGCTACGAGTTCTACAAATACTTCCAATGCTTGCAAAACTTTGCAGCGGTTGATTTAAGTTCATTCTATCTGGATATTGTAAAAGACAGACTCTACACTGCCGGCAAAAAATCCATATCAAGAAGAGCTTGTCAGACTGTATTATATGAAACATTACAGGTATTAGTGAGAATCTTAACCCCTGTAATGCCTCATCAAGCAGAAGACATCTGGCAAAATACACCGGAATGCCAACGCTGCGGTTTAGAAAGTGCTCTATTACTTGATTGGCCAAAAGTTAACTCTGAATGGAACAATGAAAAACTCGAAGAAGATTTCACAAAAATCTTAAAAGCCAGAGAAGTTGTAACAAGAGCCATAGAACCACTTCGAGCAGATAAAAAAGTCGGAAGTTCTCTTGAAGTCGGAGTGTATGTAAAATCGGATACAGCTGCAGATGTTTTAAGAACAAACGAAAAAGATCTTTGCGATATATTTATTACATCACAAGCTTATGTATCAGATTCGGCTCCTGACAATGTTCTCAATGAGTATTCCGAAGATGATTATACTGTATGGGTTGTAAAAGCAGAAGGAGAAAAATGTGAACGCTGCTGGAAATATCGACAACTCGGCGAACACAAAGGATACGAAACAATTTGTTCTGAGTGTTATAACGCAATACAATAATAACTTTAATACAACAATCAAAAAGGGTGGTTTAATAACCACCCTTTTTAAATACTAACAATTAAAATGCTTAATTACTTAATTAAACTGTCACAGTCCATTTCTTCCGGTTTTTTAATACCGAAAAGTTCAAGAACAGTTGGTGCAACATTACATAATGCACCGTCGGATTTTAATTCAATCTTGTGATCTGGATTGATAACAACAAAAGGCACCATATTTGTTGTATGTGCAGTTTGCGGTTTTCCCGTTTCTTCGTCAATCATCATTTCGGCATTACCGTGATCCGCTGTTAAAAGCATTGTAACACCTTTTTCTCTGCACTTTTCAGCAATTTTGCCGACACACTCGTCAACAACCTTACAAGCTTTTGTGGCAGCTTCAATAACTCCGGTATGCCCAACCATATCAGGGTTAGCGAAATTAACAAGAATAAACCCGTACTCTTCATTGTCTAAAGCTTTAAGAACATTTTCGCACACTTCTCTTGCACTCATTTCAGGCTGCATATCATACGTTGGAACTTTTGGAGATGCAACGAGTTTCCGTGTTTCATGTGCTTGAGGTTCTTCAACACCACCGTTAAAGAAGAATGTAACGTGCGCATATTTTTCGGTTTCCGCTGTTCTGAATTGCTTTATACCGTTTGCTTCCAAAACATCTCCTAATATATTTACCATCTTAGTTTTTTCAAAAGCAACAGGGAAAGTAAATGTTGCATCATAACTTGTCATTGTGACATAGTAAATATTTTTAAGAACTTCTTTACGTTTAAAGCCGTCAAAATCTGCGAAATTAATAGCCTTAGAAATCTCTCTGGCTCTATCTGGACGATAGTTGAAGAATATAACCGCATCATCACTTTTAATTCTTGAATCATCACCGTCAATTACTGTCGGTAGTACAAATTCATCAGTTTCGCCTTTTTCATAAGATTGTTTTACAGCCTCAACCGCAGAATTTGCGTGTATACCTTCGCCTAAAACTAAACAGTCATAAGCTTTTTCCACTCTATCCCATCTGTTGTCCCTGTCCATTACATAATAACGTCCGATAACAGATGCGATTTTCGGAAGACCATACTTTTTCAGTTCATCTTCAATTGGCTGCAAGTATTCGCAAGCACTGGCAGGCGGAGTATCTCTGCCGTCTAAGAAGGCGTGAACGTATACTTTTTTCAAACCATTTTCTGCCGCCATTTTTATCAACGCTTCTAGGTGTTCTAATGAAGAATGAACACCGCCTGTTGAAACAAGTCCATATATATGCAGTGCAGAATTATGGGTTTTAGCGTGGTTAATAGCTGCCAAAAACTTTTCATTCTTAAAGAATGAACCATCTTTAATACTTCTGTTAATCTTTGATAAATCCTGATAGACAATTCTGCCGGCACCAAGGTTTAAATGTCCGACTTCTGAATTCCCCATCTGCCCTGCAGGTAACCCTACATACTCACCATCTGCGTGAATTTTTGTAGATGCTTCATCTTTTATTAATTCCGGAACGTTAACTGGATGCGCAAGCATTGTTGCATCATGTTCAGGGTGTCCGGCATTACTTATCCCCCAACCATCCATAATACATAATAATACTCTTTTTGCCATAATAATCTCTTCCTTTTCTTTTGCCACAATTTTATCAAGAAAGAGTTATGATATCAAGTAAACAACAATAATAGAATAGAGATTATTCATCAACATAAGAAATTTGCAACGCTTCAGAGTTATTTTTTAATGCGTTACTAAGTTTAGCATTATTGTACTCTTGAAACTCTTTAAACTTACCTTTATAAATCTCCAGTTCTTTACGAGCATCAGAATATTCAGGAATATCAAGCTTATTAATCAAGTTATAAATTAGCGGAATTAAATTCAGTTTTGTTTGAATTTTGGCGATATCACTATTTGCACGTTCACCAACATCAGCCATTGCTTTATTCATACATTGAGCAACCACAACAGACTTCGGCAAATCAGGGTTTGCGCCTATCACAGATTTAGCAGTATCTAAAGCATTAAGATATATTTTGACATCATTCTTTCTTCCCATCTTATCAGTTTTTTGAATGATATCTTTTTTCGCATCATCAATTTTTTGATTGTAATTGACATCCTTATCAAAATCATCAGCTGTCAATACTTTAATTGCATTATTAACAATACCTGCTTCCTTGTTTGTTGTACCAAGAATAGAAACCATATTATCGACATCTTTTTTAGTCTTTTCAGTATCAAAGATTTTATTTTGACCTTTTAAGAACTTATCTGCAAGACCAAGCTGATTTATAAACATAACAGCAGTTTCATCGTTATTGCCGACAACAAGATTTCTTACAATATAATCTATTGAAAGTTCACTATCCATAGATAATGGCTCTTTTGATGTGCTCTGTAAAAAGAAAGGAACATCAAAATCCGAGAATTTTTCAGCAACTGCTGCCGCATTTCCTGTTGATATAGCTCCCATTAAAGTCTCCTGCATTTCAACCAAACTCGCAACTTCCATTGCAGATACAAGAGAACTGTTCTTCAAATCAAATTCTGTTTTTGCCTTAGTTACAGTTAATTTATCTGATGAATTTAGCGGACCATCTTTGGCTGATAATAAAAGATACTCATCAAGAAGTTCCAATGGATAATTCAACATATGATATTTTTTATAGTCATTTAAAAATTTATCATGAGCAGCTGCAGCATTTTCTTCGTTATATTTATCATTATTTTTCATCGCAAACTTAACCGTATCATTAACAGAAGAAACTATTGCCTGTTGATATTCAGGTTTTATATTTCCTTTCACAAATAAATTTGTTGACTTATCAATATCAGAAAGCGTTTTATTGATGTTATTTTTAAGCTTTTCATCCAATAAAGTAGTTTTATTCAAAACTTGAATAGTATTAGATAATTTCTTAACGGTTTTATCATTTGTATCAACAAAACCTGACAATGTTTCATTAATTTCAGATTTTTTGAGCTTAGTTTCTGAATTAATTAGATTTCGCATTGAATCAGCAAAATCCGCTTTTTGATTATCAGGAACCATCCCAAAAACATTCGTTAATAAATCCGTACAGACTTTTGAAGATTGTTCTTTAAGGAATTTATTATCATCAGCAACTGTTTTTAGTTGTTTCATTGACATAATATTTTCACTCAAGCCGTTTAAATAATTGCTTTTGGTTATTGAATAATTCTTTTTAGGAATAGAATATTTATCTATACCAGCTGATAAAGTATTCATACGTATGATAGTATCATGACGTGTATCGCCTGATTTTAGTTCTTCTTTAATCCAATTATTAGCATCTTCACGAAGATTATTTTGATAACGTTTTGGTATATTCATCAATATGCCATTAAATAATATTTTTAAAGACGTTAAGTCATCTTTTATACTATTTTTCAAATCTTGTTCCGTATTGAGAATCTTTAACCCTTTCATTTGTCTATCTAAATCAGAGAATGCATTTTTATAATCCGAGCCGGATGAGTTTTTATCCAACTCCAGAAGTTTCATTGCCGAATCATTTAAAGATTTACTTGACGCATCCCCATATGTCAGGGTAACAAATGTACCTGTAAGATTATTTATATTCTTAAGCTGTTTTGTAGATAATTTTCCGCTATCAGGCAAATTCCTAATAACAGAAGAAAGTTCATCGTACAAGCCGTATACTCTTAAAGTATTTTTCTTTAAATTAATACTTTCAAGCACATTTAGCGTTGCATTGGTAATAGACTCTCCTTGTTCATCAATCTTCTTTTTATCTATTACATCAATTTTTGGATACGCAGGAGTTGCTCCGTAATTTCTAAGAGCTTCATCTTTATGTTTATTAAACATTTTTTCGTATCCTAATACCTGCAGAGAAAAGTAGTAATCACGATATAAGTCATCAAAAGTTCTCTGACCTTTATAAGCCACACCTTGCTCATGCTTATAAAGTTTATGATATTTATAACTAGGCTTTGTTTCAGAAAGTGTTATATCTTTTAGAAGTTCTTGCTGAAACATAACATTTCTGACCGTTGATTCAGTTTTCTCATCAGAAGCTTTAAAACGTCTGAGCATTTCATAACCTGTATAATCTTTTATTGCAAGATCCTCATGTTTTACATCAGAAGTTTCGTTCATAAATTCATCTGTTGTCATATCTTGCAAACGTCGATACTCATTAGCGAAATCAGCATTTGTTTCAGGATTATATTTTTTGTCAATATATTTTGTAATTGCTTTGAATTTAGTTGAAGTATTATTTATATCTGATTCATTGAAATACAATGCATCAGAAAGAGAGTTTGTAAGTTTTTCTCGTATATCTTCTTTTGCCAATTTTGAGTTTTCAGATTCCGGTACAACATCATCAAAACTCTTTAATGTTTTATTAACTGCAAAATCTATTGTATGTTTCAAACTGCCGTCAAATTGTTCCCTGTCAGTTTTGTCATAAACAATTGATTTTTTCAAAATTTTGTCTTTATCGTTATTATCAATTTCAATATGATATTTGTCTAATGCACCTGAAATTATCTCATTAAGTTTATTTACATTTTTATCCGTGATATATGCATTCAAAATTTCAGGTTCTTTTGCAAAAGCATAATTAAAATAACTTCTTGCATTATTATCTCGTTCTTTTTCAAAGCCTTTTACTTCTGCAAGAGTTTCAGCCTTAGCCAAATTTTTCCAATTCACCCCGTTAGGGAAGGAACGAACTAAAGCAGCCTTTTCAAAATTAACCTTTATAGTATCATTATCAGGGAGTGCATCATAATCTGCCTTTGAATCAATACCTTTATTAAAAGGGGTTGAATCAAGACGTTTGACCATCTTGTTATATTGTCTTGAATACTCAGAACCGGCATGTTTACATCTTTCTATCGAAGCTTTAATTTCATCCTGAGTCATTTCTCCGGCCAAATAAGTAAAATTATCAAGATAATTTGTCGGTGATATAAATACATTATCCCTGATTGATGCAGCCGCACGTTTTATACTGCCGTCAGTTCCCGGAAGAATCATATCAAATACAGTTGCGAATTTGTAACCACTCGTATCTCCGGATAATTTTCTTAACTGTTTGTTTTCAATATGATTTGGAGCGGCATAGCCTGTTTTATACTTCAAATCATCAACATAATTTCCGTTCCGATATTTATTATTTGTTATATAACCGGTTTCGCCGCCTCTTATATCGCTGTAATCAGTATGCAGCTCACCATCAGAACCTTTCCAGACATTTTCTAATTCAGAAGCACCCCAGCTATTATCATGGTAAAGTACATCTTTACCATTCACCGGAGATATTTCTGCAACATACTGGGCATGAGCCCCCATACGGTTATGGAAAACTGACGTTCCGGATATCGCAGAATACGGAGTATTTTTTATCTTATCTATTGCTTTATCTAAATCAAGAGTAGATTGATACCTTCTATCCGTCATTTGCTGAATAATTTTTACTTCCTGGTCTTGAGCCATACCGCCTGTTTTTTGGTGTACCCAGTAACGTCCGGTTGACACACCTGTTTTTCTGGAACTTTCTTCCAGAGGTTTCCTGATTTCACCAAGTACAAATGCGGTTTCTTTATTCACTTCGGAATACATTTGGTTAATTGATTTACTGATGCGCTTTAAAGTTTCCTTTTCAGGTTTTGAGAACTTATATAATGATGGATCAGAAATTTTACCTTGACGGCTTGAAAATTCATCTTGAGAACGAAGCTTATCTATCTTATCAAATCTATCTCTGAACGGTATCAAATCTTTTTCTGAAATAACTTCTCCGTTTCTCTCCATTTTTTTAATAACAGCATCTTCCGGTTCAGGCGAATTTAAAGTATTACCGTATTTATCTTGTACATTCATAATTTGCCTTACAAAAGAAATATTTGCAGACATATTATTGAATTCTTTGCCTACTTCCACTAACTTTGCTTTAGATTCTTCAATAGGAGTTACATCCGATAAATCATTCGCCTGATTAAAATTCTGCATTATTCCGGCATTCATTTCATCATTTGGGTTTAAAAAGGCATTAAATACTACATTATAAACACCCGCACAGGTTTGAAGCTGATTTTTATTACCGATTTTATTATAAATTTCAGTATACTGTTTATTGTCAGCACCTTTTAACAGTATGTTTTCGAATTTACTATACTCTTTTAAAACTCTGTTTTTGTCCGGATGTTCAAAACCAAGCATAAAGGAAGAATCTTTTATTGTTTCTTTATCTCCACCTTCAACAGATTGTTTTAAACCTGTAACATCAGATAACAGAAAATCTTGACGGCTCTCAAAACCTAATGAATTATAAATGCTATCTAGTCCATCTGTTAATATTGAATCAACTCCGGCCTTCAACTCTGTCAAAGCACCAACAACTTCTTCTTTTTTCGGTTCAATTCCGAGAACATTTGAAAAATGATTGATATAATCCTTATCTCCGGTTTTATCAACATACTTTATCACTTTTTCCATATTCTGTGACAACAGTGTATCTTGATCCGGAATATCATATTTAATCATCTTATCAGTCAAATAATCCGAATCATTAAGAGATACTTTAACATGATTTCTATATGCAGCGGCAGCCTCATATAGTACACGATTTTTTGAGGCATTGACAGCTTGGGAAGAATGCGGTTTCAAGTTATTTTCAACACCGGCATACTCTTCAATTAATTCATTTACCTTAGGGGCATTATTTTCAAGCTGTTTTGTATCAACCCTATCTTTAAATGTATCAGATAAAAACGCTTTTATTTTACGCTCTTTCATTATTGATTCTTCGTTAGGAATAAAGCCATACTTTTTAATATTATCTGGCATTTTATCAATATCAGAAGAGGTTCTTTGTCTTAAATTTATAAGTTTATCAGCAGAAGAATGAAGTTCCTCTTTTGAAATATCAGGAACAATATTTGAAAGATTTGATTTGATAAGATTATTAATTTTGTGTATGTATTCTAAATTCTTATCATTAGTTTGATACCTTTTTTCAGTACTAATATTTTGCTTGAGCTGCATTTTTTTTGCAGCACCTATTGCTTCTTTTGATTTTAAAAGCGCCTGATAATATTGCTGCTTTGTTGCAATATTTTTATCAGTCGGAATTACATAGCGTTCATCAGAATTTACTCCAAAATTTTCTTTGTCAAACGGTACGTAATAAGATTTTTGAACACTTGTAGAATCATACATACCGCCAATATTCATCCACTGAGTAGTAGATGCATCAACTATACGATATCCTTTTTTCTCCGCATCGTTAAAGTCAACAAAAGTTTTTTTAACAGGGACTTTAACACCTTTTCCGATTTGTGTTTTATCATAAACCATGATATTAGGAGAATCATCCAATTCGGAAAGCAAACTATCAACATAGTTAGGTTTATCTTCATATGAAGTTAATTTTCGTACAATTGATATCGCCGCACACATACCATGGTGCTTCTGGTTAATAGCTTTCGTATTAGGAACTTTTGATTCCGGAGTATTTATAACCAGGTCATTAATCATCTCCGCAAATACTTTTGTCTTTTTATTCTCAAGCTGCGGATTAATTTTATAATCCGGACTCAAGAAATAATCTAACCGGTTTAGAATATATTTCTTTTGTTTCGTTGGTGTAGCCGACGAAACAATAAAGTAATCCAGATTACTTTCAACCCGCTTGATATTCGGATTTTTTTCATCATTAAGCTGCGATAAATCCAATTTTGATAAAATATTTTTTCGGGTTTCCAAAATATTTTTTTCATCTTCACTTAATTCTTTTTTGTTATCAAAAACTCTCTTAATTTCCGGTGCATATTTCTTTTGTGTGATAGGATCCGAAATTGATAACGATTTTATAGCAGCATTATGAAGTTTTAATTTCCAATTATCATCAGATTCCTTACCTAAATCAATATTAGTGCCGTATTTTAAATTATCAGCAACATCAAGTAAAAACTTAACATTGTTTTCTCCGGATTCATCAGCCAAATTATTGATGGCTTTTGAAATTCTTATTTTATTATTTTCTGTTAACGAATAATTATTATCTTGTTTTAACTGCTGAACAGTATTTCTGTCTTCTCTACGTCCTTTGAACCCCATAACGGAGGTATTATATACACCTAACTTCATAATTTTCCTTTTTACACACTACTATTTTATATAGTAAAACCGTGTTTCGGAATTTTTTTGCTAGTTTATTACGAATGATTAAGAAAATTGTAAAAAAGACACTTAAAACAAGCATTAAAAAACCTGCCCGAAGGCAGGTTACAAAGTTAAATCATATTCTTTCTGATTCTTTCTTTCGCTTTGTCGATTGCATTAATACGTTTTTGAACAGTATTGATTTGTTTTTTCAATGATTTACGTTCATTTTTAACAAGTTTATACTGAGCATCTACATCAGCATACTTAGTTTTTAGGTTCAACAACTCATTTCTTATATCAACTTGAGCATTATCAAGCTGCAATATAGCATTTTGAATATTACCATTTCCTAAAGCTTCTTCTGCCGGCTGAACACCTGTTGCTTTTACTGCGTTTTGAGCAGCAGTAGCTTTTGTTTGTGATGATGAAATACTAGGGGTATCATCAAAATTCAATGGAGTAAAAGCATCACCATCTGCAAAAGCAGCACCAGTACACATTAATAAACAAGCCGCAATCAATATCTTCTTCATATACATATCTCCATAACAAGTAACATAACAGTATTATAATATACTATTAAAGCAGAAATCTAATCCTACATTTGAAGTAGATTAAATATCAAGTTTATAACCGCCGCCATATATAGTTGCAATGTATTTTTTATCACCGGATATTTTCGCAATTTTGCTTCTTAAATGTCTTACATGCACTCTTATTGTTTCGACATCATCATCAGGTTCATATCCCCATATTTCTTTTAAAATTTTAGCAGAGGATACCATATTCCCATGATTTTGGAATAACAAATTAAATATATCAAATTCTATTGGAGTAAGTTTTGCAACTTTATCATTTATTTTAACACTATAGGTTTCCGGTAAAAGAGTAATTTCTTTATAATTAAGGAGTTCTTTCACCGCTGCTGTTTCCGGAATCTGATTAGAACGTTTCAAAAGTGCGCGGACTCTGACTTTCAATTCTTCCATTTCAAACGGTTTAACAAGATAATCATCAACACCGATATCAAATCCTTTGACTTTATCATTTAACTGCGAAAGAGCTGTTAACATAAGAATAGGGGTTTCTTTTAACTCGGGGTTCATTCTTATACGCTGAGCAACGGTGTAGCCGTCCACATCCGGCATCATTACATCAAGAATTACAAGTGACGGCAATTCCTGTTTTGCCATTGCAAAACCTTCTATTCCGTCAAAGGCTTGAACTATCTTATAACCGGATAATTCAAGGTTTACTTTGATTAATTCGTTTATTGCTATATCATCATCAACAACTAATATTTTATTCATAAATTAATAATAGTATAAAAATTAAAAATAAACACTGGAAAAATTTTTATGTCCTTTGTATCATATAAAAATAAATTGAGTAAAACAGTATGAATTATGATGATACAAAAGACGGCATCTCAAATTTAATATCACAAGAGATGCATTCCAAAGACAAAATACTAAAACCCGACTTCAATCAGAAAACCGGACGTGAGTTACTTGCGTTCTATCTTCAAACGAAGTTTAAGCAGATTCTTGCCTTTGACAAAAAAGCATCTATTCCTGTGTTCATTAATATTAAACCGGATTTTATTGCCAGATTTTCAAAACGTCTTATTAATACACCTAATAAGCGTTTTTTAATAGGAATAACCGGAGAATCGGCATCAGGCAAATCAACTATTTGCAGGGAAATACAAAACGTTATTCAAAAACTGGATTTACCGGTATCAATTATTACAACGGATAATTATTTTAATGATATTTCAGAACTTATCTCAAAATATGGCGGTTTTGATAACTTAAGAGATAACGGTTACGATATTGATGCTCCTCAAAATTTTCAATTGGAACTTCTAAGACAAGATTTAGAAAAAGTTGCATCAGGAGAAGATATTTATACACCGGAATATCTTCCTAACGGAACAGGAGTTTCAGTACCATTATCAAAATTCATTCCATCAAAAAAAATTGTTGTAGTTGAAGGTATGGCAACAATGTATGAAGGGATTCAAGACTTATTTGATGTGAAAATATATATTGAAACAGATATTGATGTCAGAAGAAGAAGATTCCTGACAAGAGCCTGCGATGAACGGAATCAAGATATGGAAAATGCACTTAAACACTGGGAATATATTCTCTCTGCAGGTCAAAAATACATTATCCCATCAAGAAAAGATATGGATATTATATTAAACGGTGATTCCAGCCTTGAATACTTCTCACAAATACTTGAATATATACATACAATTACTAACAACTTTGAACAATAAATCATTCTTTTAATCAATACACACACTTTTAGATTAATGTATAATACAACTATGAATTTGTTAGATATAAAAAATTATTCCATGTCATTTCGGTGTGAATCAGGTATATATAATACCTTAAACAATATTTCATTATCCATTCCGCAAAAATCAATGGTTGCCTTAGTTGGAGAATCCGGCTGCGGAAAGAGTATGACAGCAATGAGTATTTTAAGACTGCTGCCTAAAAACGCATTAATTGATTCAGGTCAAATCATATTTGAGAATAAAAATCTTCTTGAATTAAAAGAAAAAGAAATGCGAAATATCAGAGGGAATAAAATAGCTCTTATTCCGCAGGATCCAATGACATCATTAAACCCTTTATATACAATCGGAAACCAGCTTTTGGAAGTTATAGAAAAAGACAAAACAATCAGCCGAAAAGAAGCAATCAATAAAGCCGTAGAAGTTTTAGAAATCGTTAAAATTCCAAAAGCAAAAGACAAGCTTAATTCATACCCGCACGAATTTTCAGGCGGAATGAAACAGCGTGCAATTATTGCAATGGCACTGGCTACAAATGCCAGACTTATTATCGCAGATGAACCGACAACGGCACTGGATGTAACTATTCAGGCTCAGATTATGAACATCTTGAATGATATTAAAGAAAATTTAGGTACGTCTATTCTTCTTATTTCGCACGAACTTAACCTTGTAGGACAGTACTCCGATGAAATAAACGTTATGTATTCAGGAAGAATTGTAGAAAAAGCTCCTACTAAAAAATTCTTTGATAAACCTCTGCATCCGTATTCTACAGCATTATTAAACTCTCTGCCAGCAAACACACCGCCTGATAATCGTTTAAAAACAATAGAAGGTCAGCCGCCAAACATACAAGAACAAATATCAGGCTGCCGATTTAACCCGCGCTGCGACAGAATGATAGACAAAATATGCAACGTTAAATCACCATCATTAAAAGAAGTTGAGCCGGAACATTTTGTTGAATGTTATCTGTATCAAATCTAGTGTCTGACACGAACATGGGCAAATCTGTGATCTTCTTTGTAGCCGGAATTAAGAACAATAACTTTTTGATTATCTCTATCTTTATAAAGATAATAAAGAATCATATCAGTACCAACAAGGGCAAAGTTTAGTAAGTATAAGAAAAATACAATGTCCGGATTATACAAAACCTTATGAATCATGCCGCAAACGTAACCAATTTCTACAAGCCACAAGAAAAATATACTTTTCCCTTTAACATCTTTGGTTTTATAAGTCTTAGCAACCTGGAAAGGCCAGCTTGCACCAAAACATAACATCATTGCGGCTTCAAAAATACTCATAAAATAATCCTTATTAAATGTAATTTACAGACTTATTATAGTACTAGCATTTTTCATTTCAACCCCAACAGTATAAAACTTAATTTAATCTTTATATTTTTTATGGTATTATATTCGATAAGGTATTAAATAAGGAGATGACAGATGGCAAAAGACAGCAGTTTTGATGTAGTATCGGAATTTGACAGACAAGAACTCTTAAACGCAGTTGACCAGGTAAAAAGAGATTTACAATCAAGATTTGATTTAAAAAACTCAAATTCAGATATTAATCTTGAAGCAGACAAAACTATTACAATCACAACAAGTGATGATATGAAACTTAGAAATATATATGATATTCTTCAAACAAAGCTTGTAAAAAGAGGACTTAGTATAAAAATTCTAGACCCGCAGCCTGTTGAAAATGCTTTAGGCGGAAACGTAAGACAAGTTTATAATTTAAGAAAAGGTTTAACACAAGAACTTGCAAAAAAAATTGTTGCAGATATTAAAGATTCAAAACTAAAAGTTCAGGCATCAATCCAGGGAGACCAAGTCAGAGTTACAGGCAAAAGTAAAGATGACCTGCAGGAAGTAATCAAACTCTTAAGAGGCAACGAAGACAAATACGACTATCCGCTGCAATTTACAAATTACAGATAATTTAAGATTTTCAAATACACAGTTAATACCCGGTTTCTTATGTATAACAAAATGGAACCGGGTATTTAAGCACCAAATTCTGTATCTGTATATTTTATAGAAAATTACAAAATATTTCTAATTACTAAAAATATTTTTACCGTCAGAATCGAAAAACAGCATACAATCAGGAGAAATACCAAGTATTAATTCTTCTCCAATATGAAAATCTGAATTAAGTCTTGCAGAACATTTTTTGCCGTTAATATTAAAATATGCAATCTGTTCAGAACCTAACATTTCAGAGATATCAACTTTTACGGCAAATTTAATTTCACCGCCTGACATATTTTCAGGCCTTATACCAATAATAACTTTTTCCATTTTTGAAAGCACTTCTTTTGCTTTTTCAGGAATCGGAATACAAACATTATCAAATTTTAAAATATCACCATCAACTATTGTTTCAATAAAATTCATTTGCCCTATAAATCCGGCAACAAATGTATTAGCAGGATTAGAATAAATATTTTGAGGGGTATCAACCTGTTGTATAACACCTTTATCCAACACAACAATTCTGTCCCCCATAGTTAATGCTTCAGTTTGATCATGAGTAACATAAATAAATGTAGTTTGAAGCTTTTTATGTAATTTTTTAATCTCTGAACGCATTTGTACTCTTAATTTTGCATCAAGATTTGAAAGAGGTTCATCCATCAAAAAGACTTTAGGATTCCGAACAATTGCACGTCCCAGTGCAACTCTTTGACGTTGTCCGCCCGAAAGCTGTTTAGGCTTCCTATCCAAAAATTGGGTCAAATTAAGAATTTCAGCAGCTTCTTTGACTTTAGCATCAATCGTTTTCTTATCAACTTTTCTCATTTTGAGCCCGAATGCAATATTATCATATACACTCATATGCGGATATAAGGCATAACTTTGGAAAACAAAAGCGATATCTCTATCTTTCGGATGAACATTATTAACTACTTTCTCGTCAATAAGAATTTCACCTCTTGTAATATCTTCTAATCCGGCAATCATTCTCAAAGCAGTTGATTTACCGCAGCCGGATGCACCAACCAGAACAATAAATTCCTTATCTTTTATATTTAAAGAAACATCATTTATGATAAGTTTTTTATTATCATAACTTTTGTCTACATGTTTAAATGTTACACTACTCATTAACTTCTTTCTCAAACGGTAGAATTATTTTGAAAGCAGTACCTTTTAAAGGTATTGTTTCAGCCCAAATAATTCCGTTCATATAACTCATAATATTTCTTACACTTGCAAGAGCAATTGCACGCAATATAGTTCTCTTATTTGAACGGTCTATCACGGCATAAGGATCAAACAATGTCGGAATTTCGGATTCTAAAATAGCGTTGCTGCTGCTTGTAACGGTTATTACCATAGCAGAACAATTTACCAAATTGTGAGTTAAAAGAAATTCTTCATCCGCATTTTCCATATCAACACTTAATGTACCAATATCAGTAGCTCTTATTAAAGTTTCAATAAGAGTATTGAACATTAATTTAAAAGCTTTTTCATCAGAATATACTGTCTTTTTAGTATTATCTGCAATATTAAAGCTGATTTCAATATTTTTATCTGTATACAACTGTTCATTAGTCTTAATAGTAGAACTTATAGCATTAGCTATATCAAAGTATTTCATATCTTTTTCATAAAGACCGCTTTCAGTTTGTGATAACTCAATCAACTTATTATAAAAATATAATAAATCGGATGAATTTTTATTTATAATCTTAAGATATTTTTCCTGTTTTTCACTGACTTCACCGCCTAGTCCATCTATAATAGCTTGAGAAAAACCGATTATTGAATGTAATGGAGATTTTAAATCATTACCAAGTTTTATAATAAAATTATTTTTGTCATAATTTATTTTTCTATTGTTTTCTTGTTCTTCAAGCAAATTATTTACAGTTTTATATTTTTGAGTTGAATCACGCATTGCAACGACATAAGCACCTTCAATCGTTTTTGCGGTAATTTCGACATATTTATCACTATCAAGAAGTTTTGCAATAGTCGGTTTATTGGTTTCGGCAGCCTCAATTACCGAACTCAAACCTTTTTCAATATAATCATTTATATCTGTATTAATTAACCCTGACGATCTTTGAAATAAATTTTCTGCAACAAGATTAGTCCACTGAATCAAGCCTTCTGTTGTAATCAATATAACACCATCAGGAAGACAAGATTGTATATCTATAACTCTGGTTTTTGATAAAAAGTTTTTAATACCCATTATTCTATATCCTTTTAGGTTTATTCTAACATTAAAAACCAGATAGGTAAAGAGGGTTGGAATAAATGAATAAAACACCCTGTATAATAATCGTAACAAACTATTTAAAAAAAAAATTATCCGTAGTATTATCTTATTCAAAGGGAAGGGAATAGTGGCAACTTCAACTTACACAAAGAAAAAACAAGATCCGGCTATATCACAATTAATGCCTCAAAACACAGATGCGGAAGAAGCTGTTTTGGGCGCAATTCTTGTCAGTCCTGTATGTTTGACAAAAGTAGTAGAGCTTATAACTCCGGAATCTTTTTACAAGCCTGCACATAGATATGTGTATGAAGCAATGCTGCAGTTATTCAACCAAAATGAAAGAATTGATATAGTATCAGTATCAGATGTTCTTAATCTTAACCAGAAACTGGAACTTGTCGGCGGAAGAGCGTTTATTAACGATTTAAGTTTTAAAACAATAACAACAGCAAACATTGAATATTATGCTAAACAAATACAAGAAAAAGCTATTAAACGTTCTTTAATCAATGCCGGCTCCGAAATTGTAACCTCCGGATACGAACTTACACCCGTTGAAGAATCGTTAGAAAAAGCTGAAAGATTAATATTTGAGATTGCATCCCAAAAAGCAACAAAAGACTTAACCCACGTAAAAGATTTGGTTCTATCAACCTACGAAAAAATTGAATACCGCTATCAGCACAGAGGAGAACTGACAGGGGTTGACACCGGTTTTTACGAATTAAATGACATGACAAGCGGACTACAAAAGTCTGACTTAATAATTCTGGCAGCACGTCCTTCAATGGGTAAAACAGCTTTTGTTTTAAATATTGCACAAAATGCGGCCCTAAGAGCAAAAGTTCCGGTTGCAATATTCTCTCTTGAAATGTCAAAAGATCAACTCGTTCAACGTATGCTTTGTTCGGAAGCTGAAGTAGATTCACAAAAACTTCGTTCCGGAAACATGTCTGATAAAGATTGGGAAAAACTGGCAATTGCAATGGATTCATTTGCTGCAGCTCCTATATATATCGATGATACAGCAGGATGTACGTTAACTGATGTTCGTGCAAAATGTCGACGTCTTGCAATGGAAGAAAAAGATTTAGGTCTTGTAATAATTGACTACCTGCAATTGATGGAATCATCAGGCAAAGAAGATAGAATGCAGCAAATTTCTGCAATTTCAAGAGGATTAAAAATTCTTGCAAGAGAGTTAAACGTTCCGATTATTGCACTATCACAGCTATCTCGTGCTGTTGAATCAAGAACTGATAAACGTCCGATGCTATCAGACTTGAGAGATTCAGGTGCAATCGAACAAGATGCTGATATTGTAATGTTTATATACAGGGATGAATACTATAAAAAAGAAGCAGGCGAAGAAGAAGATATGTCTGCCAAAGCAGCCAATAAAGGGGAATCCGAAATAATTATTGCAAAACAAAGAAACGGTCCGATTGGTACTGTAAAACTATTATTCCAAGGAAATATTACAAAGTTCAAAAACCCGATAAAAACAGATGTATTCTAATTAACAATATTACCTTGTTGATATTCCTGCGCAAACTGTAAAATTTGTGCTTGTTCGTCTTGCAGTTCGTTCATCTTGTTATCAATTCGGGCAAGATGATTCAAACGTTCCTGCTGGTTACGCATTGTAATACGCATATTACACATTGCCATATCTTGCTTATGCAAAACACTATGCAAACGTTTAATAAGAGCCTCTTGTTCCTCTAAACGCTGCTGCATTATATCCATTGCCGCCTTACGTTTCTCATTGGATTCGTTAGACATCTTCAAGCATAACTTAAGCCTTGAAATTTCCATCTCAAGTTTTATTATTTTGTTGCTCTCTGAATTATTCTTACTTGTGATAGGGAATAAATTATCAAAAATATTTTCCATATTTATATTTTAACTATATATCCATGCTTTTCAATTAAACTTTAGTTTGAAAAAGTGTAAAGAATTATTAAGCATTAAAAGCAAAAAAAAGTTTGCCAGTTTGTGGCAAACATTAAATAAACACGAGGATATTAAAAGAGAGTATAAAAAGAATTCTTTGTTTAATTAGTCCTTAACCTTAACAGGTACAGGCACTAATTGTGGTGATATATATATAATTATTTGATCTATAATTTCCTTAATTCCCATATTTTTATAAAGGATTTTTTCACTAAAGAATTGCTTTTTTCATTTTAAATATGTAGTTATTTTAAAATCGTATATATATAATATATAATGTTGTAATAAAATAAGAGTTTTATGATACAATAACGTAAAGTTATATTAAATAAGGTGAGATATGAAAATAAAAGATTATATTCAAAATAGTATTAATACAAAAATTGCAATACTAAATGATGAAACAATTATCAACAAAATTGAAACAATAGCAAACATTATAATTGAAGCATACAAAAACGGGAATAAAGTGTTAACTGCAGGGAATGGCGGTTCTGCAGCTGATGCACAACACATTGCAGGAGAATTAGTATCTAAGTTTAAATTTGACAGAGCTCCGCTTGCAGCAATTGAACTAAATACAAACTCACCTCTTTTAACTGCAATAAGCAATGATTACGGCTATGAAGAATCATTTGCGCGCCAAATACTAGCAAATGGAAATCCGGGAGATGTATTTATTGCTATATCAACATCGGGACATTCTCCCAATATTATAAAAGCTGTTGATACGGCGAATAAACTCGGAGTCACTACTGTCGGACTAATTGGCAATCATGAATCCCAATTAGAAAAGACATGCCGGCATTTAATAAAAATCCCATCCACAGATACACCAATAATACAAGAATCACAAATAATGATAGGCCATATTATTTGCGGACTTGTTGAAAAAGGTATATTTACTTAATATTAAGCATTTTGGAATAAATCAAAGATGATGCGGCTCTTATAAAGTTGCAGCCTGCAGCATCGTTATGCGGTCTCAATGCAAGAATAACAACGATATAATGCTGTCCGGACGGCATATAAACAATGCCTGCATCGCCAAGCATAGAACCGATATCACCGGTTTTGTGAATAAAAGGAACTCCTTGAGGCAGACCGGCTTGAATAAGGCGGTTATTTTTAACTTTGCTCATGTATTTAAAAATATCTTCTCTTGAGTTTACATTTAAGAAGGATGAGTTTTCAAGGTTGTACAATATTTTGGCCATATCATAAGCCGTTGTTGTATTTGTACCTGTCAAATCAGGCAGCCAGGTTTTAATATGAGTATTTTTTAATCCCCAAGTTCTTATTCCTGTATTAACATCATCCATGCCGCCGACTTTTGCCATAAGCATATTAGTTGCCGTATTATCAGAATCTTGAATCATAACTCTTGCAAGTTCATCCAATGTATACTTTCTTTCTTGCGCAAACTGCATATTACCGGAACCTGATGAACGATAATAGTGTGTTAAATTCATTTCATCATAAATTGAAACCTGATTTGCCTCAATAGACTTAAACAGCTGAACAAGAACTGGTATCTTTATAATACTTGCAGCCGGATAAACTTTATCCTCATTTATTGCGGCATATTTGCCGGTTTCAAATGACCATACAAAAATTGCAGGCTTAATAGAAGGATAAGCCTTATTTAACCCTTTTAACTGATTTTCTAAATCTATCATTCTGTCAGATAAATACATATCTGCAGCATACTTTTTGCTAAATAAAGTCGGTGCAAGTAATCGTTGGTTTAAAAATAAGTCATTATTTAAGTATCCAAGAGTCGGGAATAAAATATCCTGTAAATCTGCACCTGATTTATACTCCGAATTTTTAACAACAGGAGATTCCACACCTTTATTAGTAAAAGGAGCTGTTTTATCAAGCCAGAACAGATTTTTTACACAATTAAAACTAAACGGCATAACAACTAATGCGAAAAATGCAATAACTCCAAGCAAAAACAAGGAAGATATTAAAGATCTGCGTTTTTTAGTCTTTTTGTGGATTACATGTTTTGTATAAACAGGCTTATTAACAGGTCTTAATACTCTGTTATCATAAGCAGAACCTGCTCTATAACCATATTCTTCTACACTATCCTTATACTTATATGCGTACATATTCCTCCAGTCTAATAATAGATTAACACATGTTTTTCTATTTTCTAATCCCCTGAATAAAGTATATCTTATTAAGATATAATCATAGTAATAAACCCTTGTATAATTTGCAGTACAATAATTGCAATTATCGGAGAAAAGTCTAAACCGCCTAAAGGCGGAATAAACCTTCTAAATATATCGAGATAAGAATCAGTTGCCTCACGAATGAATTTTATCGGCTGCTGTTCCCAATCAATACTTGGAATCCAGGACATGAAAATTCTTAGTATAATTAATATGTAAAACATATTAAATAAACCGTTTACAGCTTTTAGTAACATCTGATTTTGAACCATTTCTTACCTCTTATTTTATGCTCTGGATTTTGCTTTTGTATTCGCACAATCACAATTATTTCTTTCTGTCGGGATATTTTCTATCATAGTAAATAATAACTTTTTCAAATTAGCAACGTTATTATTAAATACTTCGATAACAGCCTGATGAGATACAGGCGGAACATCACCAACCAAACCGGCATCAAAATCAGTAATCAGAGATATATTCAACGGACACATATCTAATTCTTTAACCAGATAAGCCTCAGGGAATGCCGTCATATTAATTACTTCCCATCCTTGATTAGTAAAGAATTTTGATTCTGCCTTTGTTGAGAAACGAGGTCCGTTAATTACGACAACAGTACCTGTTTCATGAATTTTTATACCTAAATCCTTACCGGTTTTTATAGCCAGTTTTCTAAGTTCCGGACAATACAAATCAGCAGGTGACGGATGAGTAACAATTGGTCCGTCAAAGAACGTTGAAGGTCTGCCTTTTGTCCAATCAACAAATTGATCGCATATAACAAAACTTCCAGGCTCAACATGCTTTTGTAAACTACCTGCAGCACACGGTGAAATAACTCTTTCACAACCGACATGTTTCATTGCCCAAACATTAGCTCTGTAATTTAAAATATGAGGAGGAATTGTATGACTTCTGCCATGACGAGGCATGAAGGCTACTTTATGTGCTCCAATCTTTCCTATAAATAAACTGTCACTTGGCATGCCATAAGGTGTTTCAACTTTCACTTCTTCTATATCATCTAAGAAACTGTAAAAGCCTGAACCGCCAAATACTCCTATATCCGCTAGTTTTTCCATTTAAAAATCCTCCTACAAGAAATTAATAAGATTACTTAAATATAACACAAAGTTATAAATTTCTCATTCGATTAATATTTATTTACATCCCATATTAGTTTTTTGTTTTATAATTGTTATGAAATAATTTATTTAAAAAGAGGTATTAGTTATGAGATTTGACACCGGGGAAGTTCTTACAGCAATGGTTACACCAATGCTTAATAATGGTGATGTTGACTATGATAAAGTCGAACAACTTGCAAATTATTTAACAGAAAATGGTTCAGACTCAATAGTTGTTACAGGTACAACTGGAGAATCTCCGACATTAACACATGAAGAAGAAATAAAAATACTTCATGCCGCAAAAAAAGGTGTCAAAAATAATTCAAAAATAATAATGGGAACAGGTTCTAACTGTACTAAAACTGCGGTTGAAATGTCAAAGTTGGCAGAACAAGAAGGGGCAGATGCGGTTCTTTGTGTAGTACCTTATTATAACAAACCTTCACAAAAGGGAATGATAGAACATTTTTCAGCAATTGCAGAAGCTGTAAACTTGCCGATTATTATGTACAACATTCCATCGCGTACCGGAGTTAATATGGCTGCGGATACAGTAAAATACCTTGCAGAAAAATATAACAACATAGCCGCTCTTAAACAAAGTTACGGAGATATGGATACAATAACCGAATTGAATATCAATACTCCTGACGATTTTACAATTCTAAGCGGCGATGACAGCCTGACACTACCGATGATGTCACTCGGAGTTCATGGTGTAATATCTGTTGCATCTCACATTTTCGGAAAAGAAATAAAAATGATGATAAAAGAATTTAAATCCGGAAATATTATCAAAGCAAGAAATCTTCATAACAAGTTGTATCCGGTGTTCAGAAAATTATTTATGGCTCCAAATCCAACACCTGTAAAAGCTGCGTTAGCAGAAATAGGATTAATAAATGATTTTGTCAGACAACCGCTTGTCAGATTAACTGAAGAAGAAAAATCAGAACTTATAAATACAATTAAGTCTTGCAGGGCTAACCTGATGGCATTATTGTAATATTATTGTTTCTGTTAAAATAAGTATAAATAAATGATTATAAATTTAAATAGGGAGTTTAACAAATAGATGAAAAATAGAATTATAATGTTTTGGGCTATTGTTGCAATAGTAATAACATCAATTGTTTTAATTTTTACAAAACCGACCAAACTCGGTTTAGACCTTGTAGGCGGTTCAAGACTGGTACTTGAAGCACAGACAACAAACTCAATTGCAAAAATCACTCCGGATATGATGGATAGTTTGCTGTTTGCAATTGAAAACCGTGTAAATAAACTTGGGGTTGCGGAAACTGTTGTACAGCGTTCCGGAGAAAACAGACTTGTTGTTGAAATTCCGGACGTATCAGATTTAGAACAGGCGAAAGCATTTATTGGCGACACTGCAGAATTAGAATTCAAAGCTCCAATGCCGTCTGCAAATGATATGTATACAGAAAACTGGATTTCAACAGGTTTAACCGGTAAAGATTTATCTAAAGCAAACTTAAGTACAAATTCATCTAACGGGCAATGGGTTGTTGATTTAGAATTTAATGCTGAAGGGACAAGAAAATTTGCGAAACTAACAAGAGCATTGGTTGGAAAACCAATGGCAATATTCTTTAACGGAGAAATGCAATCGGCTCCGGTTATCAGAGAACCAATCCTTGAAGGCAGAGCCCAAATCTCTGGCGGTGATAACGGTTTCCAATATGAAGAAGCTAAGAAAATGGTAGACCTGTTGAACGCAGGTGCTCTCCCTGTTCCGGCAAAAATTGTTGAAGAAAATACTGTCGGACCGACACTCGGTGCAGATAGTATTGCAAAATCGAAAGTCGCAGGTATAATTGGTCTTGGACTTGTAATGCTATTTATGATCGGATATTACAGATTACCAGGATTAATTGCTGACGTTGCTCTTTGTATATATGGAGTTATCTTATTTGCAATATTCAAAACTATACCTGTCACAATGACTCTTGCAGGTATCGCAGGTTTCATTCTTAGTATCGGGATGGCGGTTGATGCGAATATCCTCATATTTGAACGGACAAAAGAAGAACTTAAGGCCGGCAGAACGCTGTTTACGGCAATCAATGCAGGCTTTGACAGAGCGTTCACAAGTATTTTTGATTCAAACATGACAACAATCATTACCTGTGTAATTCTATATTGTCTTGGTACAAGTATCGTAAAAGGTTTTGCATTAACACTTGCTCTCGGTGTAATTACGTCAATGTTTACGGCAATTACCGTTACTAAAAACTTCATGTTATTGATATTCGGAACCAAAACACTTACTCATCCTGAATTATTCGGCTTGAGAAAGGATGAAATCGGACAAGGATATCAGGTAACTGAATCTAAGAAAGAAAATGCAAAATTCGGAATTATTGACTAAAAAGAAAGGTTATATATTATGAAACTTGATATAGTAAAGATTAGATTTTGGTGTTTAGCATTCTCTGCATTGCTTATTTTGCCGGGATTAATAGGAATGGTATATTCCGCAATAACAACACCTACTCATACACCTTTAAAGGTTGGCATTGATTACACAGGCGGTACTACACTGCAATACGGAGTAAAAAAAGATGTGACCAACGATGAAATGGCACAAATCAGAACTAACCTTGAAAAAAACGGAGTAGAGAATCCATATATTCAAATAGTAAATGTAAATGCTAAAAATAAAACTGATTTAAAAGCAATGATTTCAATCAGAACAAAATTTATTGACAGCAAATCAAATGTTCAACAAAAAATTACACAGGTTATACAAAAAGATTATCCGGATGCACAACTGGTACAGGTAGCATCTGTCGGACCAACTATGGGTAAAGAATTGTTTAAAAATTCGTTACTTGCAGTCGGATTAGCATTACTTGGTATCATTTGCTACTTAACAATAAGGTTCCAATTTGATTATGCACTTGCTGCAATATTAGGACTTGTTCACGACGTACTTTTTGTATGCGGAACATTTGCTTTAATGGGTATATTCTACGGAACAGAAATTGATGCATTATTTGTAACTGCTGTTCTGACTGTAATCGGTTTTTCTGTTCACGATACAATCGTTGTATTCGACAGAATTAGAGAAAACTTAAGATATTATGCGAAGAAAATGACATTCAGCGAAATTATTAATTACAGTATTAATCAAACGCTTGCAAGAAGTATCAATACTTCATTAACAACATTAATCACATTGTTTGCATTGTATTTCTTCGGCGGAGTTACGACTAAAAACTTTGTACTTGCAATGATTTTAGGTATAACAGTTGGTACATATTCAAGTATATTCTTCTGTTCAGTACTTATAGATATCTGGAAAGACAAGGGAGCAAATACTCCAAAACAAATCGAAACAACACCTGCTGTTTAGTTTGAATTTGTATTGAGGAATTTATGAAAATAGAACTGCTGGCACCTGCAAAAGATTTAGAAACGGCAAAGATTGCCATCGACTGCGGTGCCGATGCAGTATATATCGGCGGACCTTCTTTCGGTGCAAGATATAAAGCAGGAAATTCTCTTGATGATTTAAAAGAACTAGTAGAATATGCTCATAAATTCTATGTAAAAATATACGTCACAGTAAACACTATTGTTACTGATATTGAACTTGAAGAAGTTAAAACTCTCATACAACAACTATATTCCATTGGAGTCGATGCTCTAATAGTACAGGATATGGGAATTTTAAAACTCTCTATAGATAAAGAAATTCCGCCAATTCCACTCCATATCAGCACTCAATGCGACAACAGAAATTTAGAAAAAGTTAAATTCTTTGAAAAAATTGGTATTCCCAGAGTTGTTCTTGCAAGAGAACTCTCTCTAAAACAAATACGAGAAATAAAAAATAATACAAATATAGAACTCGAATGTTTTATCCATGGGGCATTATGTGTATCATACAGCGGCCAATGTTATTTGAGCCAGTCAATAGGCGGACGTTCCGCAAACAGAGGGGAATGTGCGCAGCCGTGCAGAAAAAACTATTCACTTATTGATGATAAAGGGAATATTATTATAAAAAATAAACCGCTTTTATCTTTGAAAGATTTTAATACTTCAAAATATTTAGAAGAACTGGTCAACATCGGAGTTAAGTCGTTTAAAATAGAAGGACGGCTGAAAGATAAAGAATACGTAAAAAATGTTGTTTTATATTATAGAAAACAACTTGATAAACTCTGTGAAAAGACTTCATCCGGAAAAATTATAACAGATTTTGAGCCGGATATAACAAAGAGTTTTAACCGCGGATATACTGATTATTTCCTGGATAAAAGAAAAGACTGTTTTAATTTTGATGGTTACAAAGGGGAATTTATAGGACAAATAATAAAAGTCGGTAAAAACTTTTTTGAAACAGATTCAAATAAAAAACTTTACCCGCAGGATGGTCTTTTGATTGGGAATGAGGGCTGCCTTGTAAATAAAGTCGAAGGGAATAAAATTTACCCGAACAAAATGCCGGAAATAACAAAAGGGAATCCTGTTTTTAGAAACAAAGATGCACTCTATGAAAAAAAATTAAATTCGGCTAAAATTGTTCGTAAAATAGGTATTGATATAACTGTTGAAAATAATACAATTATTGCCGGTGACGAAGATAATAACAACGTTTCAATCAATTTACCGGAAGGTGAACCGGCAAAAAATCAAGAAAAAATGAATGAAAACTTTATTACACAAATGAGAAAAACAGGCGATACGATATTTGATGTAAATGATATCAACTTAAATACCAAAATCCCGTTTTTGCCGTTCTCACTTGTAAACGAATTAAGACGAGAGCTGCTGGAAAAACTCCTTAAAGAACGTCAAAAAAATTATCACAAAGAAGAACAAAAAGAACTTCATTATACCCAATATTATAAAAATTCGGATGATTACAAAGCTAATGTTTATAATTCCTCGGCTAAAAATTTCTATAAGAACTGCGGATGCGAAATCACAGAACCGGCATTTGAAGCCGGCTGTTCACATAAAATAGAATTAATGCGGACAAAACACTGCATAAAATACGCTCTTAACATGTGTAAATCCCCGCAAAAATTATTCCTTGTTGATGATAGAAATAAAAAATACGAATTACAATTTGATTGTAAAAATTGCGAAATGGTTATTGTAGGATAATTTTTGAAGTATAATAGTTATATTCTCATATTTTACACACGGGAATTTTAAAAGGGCTAAAAGCAAGATGTGCCCGTAGCTCAGTTGGATAGAGTGCAGGTTTCCGAAACCTGAGGTCATGGGTTCGATTCCCATCGGGCATATATTATCTTTAGAAAGGATTCAAGATGAAAAAAGTTTATATAGAAACACTGGGCTGCCAAATGAATAAATCTGACGAAGAAAGAATGCTCGGAATGCTCCAATGGTTAGATTATGAACAAACACAAGAGCCTAAAGAAGCAGATTTACTCATTATCAACACTTGTTCAATCAGACAGCTTTCTGAAGATAAAGCTTTTAGTGCAATAGGAACCTGGGGAAAATGGAAAAAAACACGTCCGAATCTCAAAATTGTTTTTGCCGGATGTGTTGCGCAACAAAAGAAAGAAGACTTATTCAAGCGTGCGCCATACGTTGATTTGGTACTTGGAACTCATAGGCTATATGAGCTTCCCGAACTCATTAAAAGAATAGAAAACGGCGAACGCATCTGTTCCACAGAAGAAATTCCATATCCGGAAGATAATCTCAGCATAATCCGTAAAAAAAGTGTTAATGCCTGGGTTCCGATTATGGAAGGATGCAACAACTTCTGCTCATATTGCATTGTGCCTTATACACGCGGCAGAGAGCGTTCCAGAAAATTCGAACAAATTATGAACGAAATCAAACAAACACTATCAGAAGGATTTAAAGAAATAACCCTTTTAGGACAAAATGTTGACAGCTACCACGGTGTAAATGAAAAAGGTGAAGATATAAATCTTTCAGGTTTACTAAGAGCAATAAATTCACTGGACGGAAAATTTAGAATAAGGTTTGTTACATCATACCCGACTGATATAACGGAAGAACTTATAGATACAGTCGTAGAACTTGATAAAGTCTGTGAATACTTCCACATCCCTATGCAATCAGGAGATGATGTGGTTCTAAAGAAAATGAATCGCCGTTATGATGTTGCAACATATTCCAAAATTTGCAGCCATATTAGAGATAAAGTTAAAGATGTTACTATAACAAGTGATTTTATCGCCGGATTCCCGGGAGAAACAGAAGAACAGTTTCAGCATACCTGTGAGGAGATTTTAAAACTTGAATTGGATTATGCAAACACAGCTGCGTACTCTCCTCGTGAAGGTACAGTTGCTGCAAAATGGGTTGATAAATACTTATCAAAAGAAGTTAAAGAAGAACGGCTTGCCAGATTGAATGAAACAGTAAGAGAAGCCTGTCTTAAATCCAATAATAAGTATATAGGACGAGAAATGGAAATACTCGTCGAAAGGTTTGGACCAAATAATAAAGGGGTTTGCGTTATCTCCGGACGAACAAGAAACAACAAAATGGTACACGTACCTTGTGAAGAAAATAAAATAGGAGAATTTGTTAACGTAAAAATAACAGGAGCAAAAACCTGGTATCTTAAAGGAGAATTAATATAATGTCAGAAATGCCGGATAATTATACTGTAATTGATATTGAAACAACCGGTATAAGTCCGTACTACGATGATATTATTGAATTGTCAGGACTTAAAATCAGGAATAACAAAGTCGTAGAAGAATTCTCAACGCTTGTTAACCCACAAAGAAGTGTTAGCGGTTTTATTACAAATCTAACAGGTATTACAAATAATATGCTATTTGATGCTCCGGATATTAAAACAGCATTACCTAAGCTTATTGACTTTATTGATAATGACATCATATTAGGTCACAATGTACGTTTTGATATTGGATTTATTCAAAATAAACTAATGAAATATTTTAATCAAGAACTAAAAAATGAAAGCATGGATACACTTTTTCTTGCAAGAAAATTACTAAATCTCAAAAATTACAAACTATCAACAATTGCTCATAAATATAATATTGACACAAGAAATAACCATAGAGGTCTGAAAGACTGCTACATAACATTTGAAGTTTATAATAACCTTACAGGGAAAATTCAGCCTCAATATGTTCAGCAAACTCTTTTATAATCTATTATTTCCAATGCGGTTTAAATTCTTTTATACTCCGGTATGCAGCTTTAAAATCCCCATTAAAATTAACGGCTCTATCATCAAGAAAAACTGTAGTTTTAGGATTTTTTTTATTTGTAACTTTTGAAATATAATCGTTCAGATTATTTTCTTTTAACCAGGATTCGACCAGCTCTTTATCTCTCACCGTAAATAATTCAACATTATACTCGTCAGAAAGTTTTTTTATAAACTCCAATGCACCATCCCGCAATGTTGGAATTTTTTGATGATTATAAACACCATCATAATTATTCAGAACCCCGTCTAAATCAACACTAATAATTTTTCTAGGCATAATTAGTAATTTAATTAATAAATAGTATACTAAATATTAACATTAAAATATATTAAAAACAATTAGCCAATAGTATATGATAAAACAAAATGAAAAATCGACACAGAATGGAAATCTGATTGAAGAACTCAAAAAGTCAGAAATAGTACTACTTTTAAAACTTTAATTTAATATTTAAACAACCAGTTAGTTGTCATTCTGTACTTGTTTCAGCATCTTACCAATTTGAAGTTGCTGTTTCCAACTGGTAAGATCCCGAAAGGGGTAAATTAAGTTCTGAGACTTGATAAAAATCTGCTCCGCTTGGTGTAAAAATTCGGGATGACAGTTATATTTTTGTCACCCTGAACTTGTTTCAGGGTCTTATCAAATGGATGTTATAAATATAAACTAGTAAGATTCTGAAATAAATTCAGGACTGTATATGTTACGTAATTCGGTGACAAAAATTGTTTTTTCTTAACATTAGAAGAATAAAAAGGAGACATAAAAATGTTAACAGAAAAAGACACCGATAGTACAATGGCAAGAAATTACAAGCTACGAATGGAATTTTTATCTCGAGAATATGAATTAACCAAAAGCGGTAATCACCCCCGCTATCGCTTTGTAACAGATTTCTATAAGGCACATAATATTATTAGGCAGAACTTTTTAAAATATTATCATCGCTACAAAGAAAGTAAAGATTCTAAAAGTTTTTTCCCACGAAAGCGCGGTCCCAAATATTCAACCCGCAGGACAGTACCATTTATCGAAAAGCAGGTTATTGAATTGCGAAAGAA
>CALUXY010000006.1 GCA_944324855.1 Candidatus Gastranaerophilales bacterium
GGCTGTCACCTATGATGCATGTTATTGTATCTATAGGTATAGGTATTGCAATCGGCTACGGCTCTCACCTTATCCTGACCCACCAGATTACATCAGGGAACTTCGTATCCTTTATCACCGCTCTTATCATGCTATATCAGCCTGTAAAAAATATCGGGAACAATTTTAATGCTGTTCAGTTTTCTTTTATGGCTATAGAGCGTGTATTTGATATTCTTGATACCCCGCCAGCAATAATTGATAGTCCGAATCCCGTTCAAATGCAAGGTATAAAAGAAAATATTGAAATCAAAGATGTTTGTTTCGAATATGTTCCTAATGTACCTGTACTGAATAACATAAACCTCACCGTCAACAAAGGAGAAACGATTGCGCTTGTCGGGAACTCAGGCGGCGGGAAATCAACAATAGTTAGTCTTATTCCACGGTTCTATGACGTTAAATCAGGTTCAATTAAGATAGACGGAATTGATATCCGTGATTATTCACTCCAAAGCCTAAGACAAAATATCGCAGTAGTGTTTCAGGATAATTTCTTGTTCTCCGGAACAATCCGCGAAAATATACTTCTCGGAAAAGAGAATGCAACAGAAGAAGAAATCCAAAATGCTCTTAAAATGGCTTATTTAGATGAATTTGTTTCAACTCTGAAAGACGGACTTGATACCCAAATAGGCGAGAGAGGAATACTTCTATCCGGCGGTCAAAAACAGCGTGTAGCCATAGCCCGCGCGTTTATCAAAGATGCGCCTATCGTAATCCTTGATGAAGCAACTTCCGCCCTTGATAACAAATCAGAAGCGATAGTTCAAAAAGCTATAGATAATCTGATGAAGGACAAGACAGTATTTGTTATTGCACACCGTTTATCAACTATTCAAAATGCAGATAGGATAGCGGTAATTAATGAAGGCCAGCTTGTAGAACTCGGAAATCACGAAGAATTGATGAAAATCGAAAACGGGAAATACAAAGCCCTCTATGAAATGCAGTTTAAAAGAGAAGGGGTAGGGGTGAGGTAATAGAAAAAGTGATTAAGCGGGTGAATAGTGAATTGTGATTAGTGAGTAGACGTTTTTACGTCATTACGAGGAGGGGTAAAAATATGTAGACAGAATTTTAATCCAATATATTTACCCTGACGAAGTAATCTTTTTGACAAGTGATTAAGGGGTTGGTTAGACTAAAGTCTATTCTGTTTAGTCACTTATCAAAACAGATTCTTCGCATACGCTCAGAATGACTGTAAATCTATTCACTTTTCACTGTTTACTAATCACTGAAAATAGATTGCCGCGCTACCGCTCGCAATGACTGGTTTTTAGTCGTTTTGTCGGATTAGTAAATCCGAACTACTATCTAATTAGAATTCCTTAATAACTTGTCAAAAAGAGATTCTTCGGCTAAAGCCTCAGAATGACAAGAAACCAATTCACGACTCACGATTCACAACTCATGAAAAACATTTCCTTCCATTTACCCCTAGTCACTTGTAAAAAACATCCATTTACCCAGTTTATTCACTGTGTTATAATTTCATTGAACAAAAAGAAAGGAGAGTTTTATGTGGGAAAAAGACATAGATATTAATCAGGTTCGTGAAATTAGGACAAGAACTCTTGTTTATTTCGGCTGCGGTGCAATCGAAAAAATTGAAGATATCGCAAAAGACTTGAAATCAAAAGGTATTGATAAATTAATCGTTATGTCAGGACGTAACGCATACAAATCAACCGGAGCTTGGGATTATGTTGAAAAAGCTCTAAAACACAATGGTATAGGTTTTATCAATTATGATAAAGTTACTCCAAATCCTACAACTCAAGCCATTGATGAAGCTGCAGGCATGGCAAAAGAATTTGGTGCAAAAGCGGTTATTACAATAGGCGGCGGTTCTCCTACGGATGCAGGTAAATCTGTTGCAATACTTTTAAAATATCCTGAAAAAACAGCAGCAGATATTTACGAATTTACATTCACTCCGACAGAAGCTGCGCCGATTGTGGCTATCAATCTTACTCACGGTACCGGTTCTGAAACAAACAGATTTGCCGTTGCAACTATTCTTGAAAAGAATTACAAACCGGCAATTGCTTACGATTGTATTTATCCTACGTACGCAATCGATGACCCGAAGCTTATGGCAAAATTGTCACCTAAACAAACAAGATATGTATCAATTGATGCCGTAAACCACGTTGTTGAAGCTGCTACATCTCTTGTTGCATCTCCATATTCAATTTCTCTTGCAAGAGAAGTTATTGAACTTGTAGGAAAGTATTTGCCAAAAGCAATTGCAAATGCAGAAGATTTAGAAGCAAGATACTATCTATGTTATGCTGCAATGATGGCGGGTGTTGCCTTTGATAACGGGTTATTACATTATACACACGCTCTTGAACATCCTTTGAGTGCAGTTAAGCCTGATTTTTCACACGGTTTGGGACTTGCAATCTTACTTCCTGCGGTTATCAGAAATATTTATGCTGCAAAAGCTGATACATTAGCATATATTTTAGAACCAATTGTTCCGGGATTAAAAGCTGATGCTTCCGATACCGAAAAAGCTGCAACAGGTGTATATGAATGGTTGAAATCGGTTGACGTTCCGAACAAATTAAAAGATGAAGGATTTACTGATGCTGATGTTGATAAATTAACCGAGCTTGCATTCACGACACCTTCTTTAGATGGTTTGTTAGGTATTGCGCCGACAAAAGCGGATAAAGAATCTGTTGCAAAGATTTATCGTGATTCTTTATAAGAACTAAATGCGTGGCTAAAATTAAGAAGTTGTTCCGCAAAGAATTTGATATATGATTGACAGTCCAGATAATTTCTGGACTGTTCTATTTTTATTTTTGTATTGTTAAAAATAGGGCCGTTATATACAGTTAATTTTCTGTTTTTGTTTTTATAAAGCAGAACTTCTACAGATATATTAGGAATATCTGCTTGCTGGTATTTCCTGTATGTGTCAGGAATAATTGTACTTTCTCCGATGGAATCTCCCGGAAGCAAATGGTTTGAAGAATCTATTAATTGTCTTGAATATGTTTCTATAATCTGATTATTTAATTTGTAAACTACGTCCATACTTAAATTTGGTATTATATAATTTGAGATATTTTGAAGAGTAAATTTAATTATTATTTTATATTTATCTCCGCGTTTTACAAGTGATGCATTGGTTATTCTAAAATCAATATCTTGCAAATAGATAAGGTTTCTATAAACATTTTCCAGCAATTCTTTTGCTCTAAAATCATACAGCTTTGCTCTTGCTGTATCTCCCGAAATAGCGTATTCGTCAGATAGTCTCATTAGTATGTTATAGTATGCTTTATAATTAATCCTTGTAGGGTCTTGTTTAAACAGTTTTTTGAAATATTTACAAGATTCTTCAGGATTTGTATCTGCAAGTGTTAATGCAAGTTTGTATCTTACGTTATAATCATTTGGTTTAACGTGTTCTGCACGTCTTAAGAATTGGATTGCATCATCAACACGGTTTGAATTAACACAGATATCGGCTAATAGTATTGCAGAATTAAAAATTTTATCATTTATTTGATTCATATATCTTATACCCGGGGTATAAAGTTTTTTCCAATAATATGCCGCTGTTTCATATTCTTTCAATGCTTTATAATATAAACTTTTTTTATAATAAGCATCACCAAGTTTGTAATACAGTCTTGCTTGATATTTTATTAATGATTCATTCGATTTTTGAGGAAGTATTTCCATTATTTCTTGTGCTTCATTAAATCTCCCTCGTTCAATATAAAATGATGCAAGTGAATAAAGAGGTTTATATACATTCATAGGTGCTTTTTCGACAGCTTTTTTATAGTAGTATTCTGACCTATCATATTCTTTAACAACGCTATACAGATATCCTAAATGAATATCTATTCGATAGTCATTCGGATGAGTTGCTTCCAAATCTTCGTTTTGGCTGATAACAGTATTTTTGATGTATTCGTTAAATACACGTTCGCTATATTGGGATGATGCGTTATTAATCACGTCATACTGGGCATAATAAATAATCATCCCTGCAAAAATTATTGCACCGAGTATTGTCCATAATATTGTTGTTATGTATGAAATAAAGTTAATCTTATATTTATTCATTTACACCCTGGATTGAAATAGAATCGACTCCCGGTAGTTTTTCTACTTTCTTGTAAAGTGATTGAACCGGTTTTTTTGATGATATTTCAACAGTCATGCTAACTTTAATTTTTTCAGGATTTTCAAAAAGTTTTTGTATTTTTAATGCCTCAACTGTTTTGAAATTATCAGTCATAAAATCTTTTATGTTGTCAACTTCTTCTTGCTGGCAGAAAAGAGTAACTTTCAATCGTCTGATATTTTTAGATGAATTACTTAAAACTTTTCTTTCAAAGACTCTTATAAGAGTTAAAACCAAAACAGATGCAAATGTTGCAGCTGTTGCAATGCCGTACATTCCGCTGCCGCAGGCCATACCGATACTTGCAGCCATCCATAGAGTCGCTGCCGTTGTTAATCCAAAAACTGTCGGCCCGTTTCTTAAAACAGTACCTGCACCGATAAAACCGATACCGGTGACGATTTGAGCTGCAACACGTGCTGTATCTCGAATACCATTTGGGTGATATTCCGGTATATCCCCTGAAAACATTGGGAATCCGTATATAGAAATTATTGTGAATACACAAGCTCCTAAACATACAAGAATATGAGTTCTTAAACCTGCATATTTATTTGTAATCTCACGTTCAAATCCTAAAATAAATCCTAAACCAATTGCAGCTAAGATTCTGACAATTAAATCTATATTTAAAGGGTCTATTATATTTTCCATACTATTCTCCGATTTAATATCTTACTCTCTGATTCTTCCTTTTGGATCTAATATATCTCTTATTGTATCACCTATTAGATTAAATGCTAATACTGCAATAAAAATTAAAAATCCGGGAGTCAAAAGCCAAGGTCTATATAATATATTAATATATTCCTGTGCTTCTTTCAACATATTTCCCCAGCTTGCATCCGGCTGCTGTATACCGAGTCCTAAAAAGCTTAAACCTGATTCTGCCAGAATATATGAAGGGACAGATAGAGTCATCGCAATAATTACATAGCTTGTCGTCTGCGGTAAGATATGCTTAAGAATTACTCTCAAATTTGAAGCACCGATAGTTTTTGCTGCAAGTACGAATTCTTCATTCTTAATAGACAAAACCATCCCTCTTACGACTCTGGCAAATCCTGACCAGCCAATAAGTGCAAGGATTACTACAATAAGCGTGAATCTTTGTGTACTTGTCATATTTGATGGAAGTATTGCCGCAAGTATTATCAAAAGATAAAAACTCGGAATTGCCATAACAGCTTCCGCAAACCGCATCATAATATTGTCTACCCAGCCGCCAAAATATCCTGATATTCCGCCATATATGAGTCCTATCGGGAATAGTATAAATAGTGATAAAAATCCTATTGTCAAAGAAATCCGGCCGCCGAATAGTAATCTTGAAAATACGTCACGACCGTTAATATCTGTTCCTAAAAGGTAAATCCGGCCGCTTTTTTCAACTCCAAACAGATGAATATTGGTTTTTATTAAACCTAAAAACTTATACTCTTCTCCTCTATTAAACAGGTTTATATAATACTTATGCGACCGGTCAAGCGTATACACAGCTTGATAAAGCTCCGGCATGTATTCACGTTTGTAGTTATAGGTATAAGGTTTTGAGAATTTACCTTTTTCATCTATGACAAAAATCTTTGACGGCGGTGCGTAAGACTGGTTTCTGTCTGAAAAATCTTTTGAATACGGCGCAATAAAATCTGCAAACAAAATCATCAGATACATTATAATCAGTATGATTAGAGCAATACTTGCAAATTTATCTTTCATTATCTCACGAATCATCTTGCCCCCCTTATTCTAGGGTCGGTTATTATTAATAAAATATCGGCAAGGAGATTCCCTAAGACAAGCATAATTGAACCCATCATCAACGATGCCATAACGAGGTTTATATCGGATTTCATAACCGCTTCAAGTATCAATCTGCCGAGTCCCGGATATTGAAATACGTATTCCGTAAGTGCAGCACCGCTTAATAATCCTGCAAATTCAAATCCTAATAATGTTATCATAGGATTAAGTGCATTTCTGAGTGCATGTTTGAAGATAACTTTAAATTCTGATAACCCTTTGGCTCTTGCAAATTTCACATATTCAGAATCCATTACCTCAAGCATATTTGCCCGCATCTGCCGCTGCAAACTTGCAAGTGAAATTGTAAATAAAACAGTTACCGGGAGTACTAAGTGTCTTGCAAGGTCAAGAATTTTCCCGCCTAATGACATCTCATCAAAGTCAAAACTTGTTAATCCGCCAACTGGGAATATTGATGTCTTTACGGCAAAAATCAAAAGTAATATTGCAAAGAAGAATGACGGTATTGCCATACCGATACTTGATAGGACTGTTAAAAGCCTGTCAAACTGACTCTTATGATAAATTGCTCCAAGAATTCCCAGTGGTACTCCGACAGCCCAGGTCATAAAAATTACTATTGAGGTTAAAAGCAGAGTATTCGGGATTCTTTCTTTTAATTTATCCGAAACCCTCTCTCCTGATGATGTTACACCTAAATCCCCTTTTACAAAAGAAACAGCCCATTTTGTATACTGTACCGGAATAGGCTTATCAAGACCCAATCTTTGAGTTTCTTTTTGCAAAGTTTCCTGCGAAATAGAAGGATTTAACCTTAATTCCGCAAGCGGGTCTATCGGACTGAGTCTTATAATGAAAAAACTTATTATTGATACAATGAACAATAACGGAATTATTTGAATTATTCTTTTTAAGATATATTTTAATATGTTCATTTATCATTTCCTATATAAATTTCTTCAATATTATAAAGTATACCTGATAATGTTGTAGGATAAACATTTTTAAATTTTCTTCTTATCGCAACAACACGTGTTGGAGAATACAGATATATTATAGGACGTTCGTCATAAATAATCTGCTGGTATCTGTCATAGTATTTTTTACGGTCATTAAAGTTAAGTTTTAATGCTCCTTCTTCAAAAATATTATCAAGTTCTTTTTCCCAGGATAATCTGTCATCTTTATTATATTGGGGTGGTCTTTGATTAAATAAATGCAAAGGCCCGTAAGAATTCCAAACATTTTTACCGTTATGAGGTTCCAGAGGTGAACCTGTCAACCCCATTATGCACATATCCCAGTCATAAGTATTGGTTAATTTATTTACCAGAGTATTAAATTCTACAGGTTTAAAGTTAACAGTCATACCTAAATCTGCCAAATCCTGTTTAATCATAACTCCGATAGATTCTCTCTCGGTGTTTCCGGCGTTTGTATATAAGTCGAATTCTACTTTATTTCCTGATTTATCGTAAAGCAATCCGTTTTTACTTTTATAAAATCCGCTTTGTTTGAGTAGTGATTCCGCATATTTTAAATCCCTTTTATGTCCTTTTATATCTTTATTAAGATATATTCCATTCAGGCTTTCCGATGTGAATAAAGGTTCTGCAAGTCCTTGAGCAATATTTGTAACCATACTGTCTCTATCAACTGCATAATCAATCGCTGTTCTGAAATTTAGGTCAGAAAACCATTTTTGCTTTAAATAACTGACATAAGGTTTTCCTTTTTCATTTTTGCGGTTGTTTAAATTTATTGCTAAAAACATTGTACCGGTATCCGGTCCCAGATTATATATTGCATAATCTGATGCTGCTTCTTTTGATTTATATCTTGCAACGGTTGCACCTTGAAGGTTTATTGTATCTATTTCCTTTCCTTCAAATTTTAAGATTTCGTTATTTAAATCTCCGACAATCAAATATACAACCTGATTTAGATACGGGAGTTTTTGTTTTTTCAGATTTATTTCGTAATAATTAGGATTCCTGTCAAATACTACTCTTTGTGCGGGTACGTATTTTTTGAGATGGAAAGCTCCTGAATATACAATTTCTTTCGGGTTAATAGTTGTTGCAAGTATTCTATCGAAAGAGTTCTCCCAATCAGGAATAGATGTAAAATAGTGTTTTGGAGCAATCGGGTTTGCAAGAATTCTCAAAAACGGTGCAAAAGGTTTTGGTACGGTAAATACAACAGTATAATTATCAATTTTTTTTATCTCCGGAAGTTTTCCGTCAATTATAATGCTATCTCTGACTGATGTATTACCAAGCCCTTTAAATACAATATCCTGCCAGGTAAATACAACATCGTCTGCCGTAATCGGTTTTCCGTCAGACCATTTTATGCCGTGGCGAAGGTGAATAATATAATTATTGCCTTTTATTTCAATAGATTTTGCCAGTTTTGGTATAACTTCACCCGTTACGGGATTTGCTGATACCAGTCCGTCATACATCATATTTGCCATTTGTGAAGATGTTGCATCCTTAGCGGTAAATGGGTTAAATGTTTTAGGCCCTTCTCCGATTGTTGATGCAATTATTCTGCCTCCGAAATTTCCGACGGGCAATTGAGATTGAAGATAATCAATTCCTTTTATAGTGACAGTTTTAGGGTTTGGAAAAATTTGGTTGATAGAGTATTTATCAATATTAACTCCTTGTGTTATTGGTATTTCTGTTTCTACATCGGAGATATCACGATGAATACAAGCTTTTAAGCCTCCAAATATAATCCCGATTAAAATAATAAGATAAATCACTCTCTTCATATTAAAAGGATAGCATGTTTTTGAGATTTTAACATAGTACAACCGGTGGGTGAGTGGGAAATACAATTATAATATTTTTCAAATCAAAATGATTTCATAAATAAAATGAAAAAATTTACCCATGTTTCTTTATATGTTATAATTCACTTATGAAAAATTTATTAATTATCGGGCATTCCGCAAAAGAGTATGCATTGGCAAAAATTTTGTCAGAAAATTTTAATGTTTTTGTTGCTCCTGGTAACGATGCAATATCTGAATTTGCAACATTGGTAGATATCAGAGAGTCTAATCCGGCAGAGCTTGTTGAGTTTGCATTAGAAAATGATATTGCGTTTACTATATGCTGTTCAGAAACTGCAATAGAAAATGATGTTGCAAAACTGTTTGAAATTAATAATTTACGCATATTTGCTCCGACTGCATCTGCAGCAAGTTTTGCAATTAATAAATCTATCGGTAAAAAATTAATGTATAAATTAAAAATTCCGACACCGAGATTTGGGATTTTTGAAAAAAAACAATTGGTGATTGATTATTTAAAAAATTTACAAATGCCTGTTGTCATAAAAACAGATAAACATAAACCGTCTAACTCTGTTATGGTTTGTCCGTCGGAAACTATTGCAAAATCATTTATTGAAGATTGTTTTTTTAACAATGAAGAAAAAGTTATAATTGAAGAATACGTTCACGGTACAAGTTTTTCATTGTATGTTATGACTGACGGGTACAAAGTCCTGCCGATAGGTTCGGTTACAGATTATAAATTTTCACTTGAAGGCAACGGCGGAATTATGACTTCCGGCATGGGGGCATATTCTCCTTGCTTAAAACTTACGGATGATCATATTGCATATATAATATCAGAAATAGCGTATCCTCTTATTGATGCTCTTGAAGCTCAGGGAAATCCTTACTTAGGTATAATTGGTTTTGATGGGATACTCACACCGGAAGGTACTATTTCTATAATAGAGTGTAATACATTTTTAAGAGATCATGATGCACAATGTATTTTGTCGCTTATCAACCATGATATTTACAAACTTATGGAGGCCTGCGTAATAGGTTCTTTTTCTGACGATTATGACTATATAGATATGAAAGATGAGTTTGCGGTATCAGGTGTACTCTCATCAGGCAGATATAAAAATTCTGTTATTGAAGGCTTGGATGAACTTCAGGATGATACGCTGGTTGCACATTTGAATACTAAACGCAACGAGTATTTGGAATACGAAACTCAAGGTGATAATGCTCTTGTTGTAACTAGAGTTGCCAAAACACTTTCCAGAGCAAAACAAGGGTTATATGAAGAACTTGAGTTCATCAATTTTGAAGGTAAACGTTACAGAAAAGATATATGTGCTATTACTGAGGTTCACTAATCAAAGGTATTGATACGATAAACGTAGAACCGTTGTTGATTTCACTCATCAATGAAATCTTACCTCCGTGAAGCTCGACCAGTTCTTTTGTGATGGTTAAACCTAAGCCTGTTGAACTTTCTTTTTTTGTATAGGCACTGTCTAATTGTACAAACTTTGCGAAAATTTTCCCGTGGTATTTTTTATCAATTCCGATGCCGTTATCATGAACTTTTATCTCAAAGGTTTTTCCTTTTTTAATCCCTTCAATATCAACCTGTCCATTTTCAGGACTGAATTTTATGGCATTATTCACAAGATTATAAAGAATCTGCTGAATTTTTTGATAATCTGCGTATACTTCAAAATCTTTGTCCAGAATTTTATTGAGAGTAATAGATTTTTTAATAGCCAGAGGCTCAAGTATATTAACAACTTCATCTAAAGCTCTTGAGATGTAGAAAGTTGAACGCACAAGCTTAACTGCTTTTGCTTCAATTTTTGAAATATCAAGAATTTCGTTTATCATACTTAGAAGATGAATTCCTGATACTCTAATATCCGAAATATACTCTGCTTGTTTAGGATTGAGTACACCGTAAAGGTTAGTTGCGAGTATTTCCGAAAAGCCTAAGATAGCATTCAAAGGTGTTCTCAATTCATGAGAAACATTTGCCAAGAATTCATTTTTTGCTTTGTCTGCTTCAAGTATTTTTTCATTTTGTTCTTTGATAACTTTTAATGCTTCATTTTTTTCGACAATACCATCTTTCAAAGCTTTTAATTGTATTTTAAAAACATTTGACAGTTCTAAATCTTTAATCAAATAAGACAGTATTGCAGTGCAGGATTTGAGTACATTTAAATCAATCTCATTATAAAATTTTGATTGTTTTTTCGCCAGTATCAAGAACCCGAAAATGGTTGAGCCAATCCCGAGTTTTTGGAGCATAAAAGATTTGCATCCGAGTATTTTTAAGGACTTAATAATATCAGAATTTTCATCCAGAAGATATCCGCCATCATAGTACATTTTTTCCATAATTCTTGGAGGTAATTCGAAAATAGAATCAAGAATATAATCATTATCTTTGTTTGCGGAAAATTTTAATTGAGCCCCGGATGGATTCAGGTAGTATACGTAAGCCTGTTCAAAATCAAATATCTGCCCGAGTTTTTTAAATATACTTCCGGCAGTAGTATCCGCATTTAAATTCGTTTCAAAAAACGACGGAATAACTCTCAATACTTCTTCACTGGTAAGTTTCATCATAATACTTCAATTGTAACAAAGCCATACTTTGATTTCAAATTGTTAACAAAGATTAAATTAAGCCATAGGGTACTTAATTTTTTTCTTGAATGCAAAATACTTAAATAATACGTAAGTTACGATAGCTGAAAATACTAACGCAAAAGCTTGAGAAATATCGGTTTCGATTACCGGAGAGAACAAATCTGTTCTTCGGAATAACTCTGCAAAAACTTCAAGAGTTATAGCATTTACCAAGTATCCTATAAACCAGGTTGATAAACATTTGAAGTACTGTTTGATAATATGCGAATGTCCTCTTGCCCTGAATACTAAAAGTCTTTGAGTTGTAAAAGAGATAAATGAAGATGAAAACCATGCAATAGCAAGTGAAAATTGCCGTATAAACTGTAAAAAAGTAATATATTCTAAAAGTTTAATATGAGTTTTCATGTATTCGTATAATCTTGTTGTATCATCTATAAAAAATTGTGCAAAAAAGTGTATTAAAAATACGAATATTAAAAATGATACAAGCGAATTAAACCCTCCGATTATTATAAACCTGAGTTTTTCGTGAATATGAAACCAAACATCGTGTATATTCTTTAAAAATACCTTAAATCTTTTCATTGATAAAAATTATACAATAAATATTTGATACAAACAATTTACAATCTCTAAGCAATGGTGATATAATATATTTTATCAATTTATAAAGGAGTTATTTATATGAAAGGTATAGTATTAGCCGCAGGAGCAGGCACAAGATTGTATCCGGCATCCCAGCCGATATCAAAAATTTTATTACCAATATATGATAAACCGATGATTTATTATCCTTTATCAACCTTAATGCTTGCAGGGATTAAAGATATTTTAATTATTACAAATGAAAGTGACTATGATAATTTTGTAAAAGTTTTAGGTGACGGCTCTCAATTTGGTATAAATCTTTCGTATAAAATCCAATATGTACAAAGAGGTATTGCAGATGCGTTCTTGATTGCAGAAGACTTTATTCAAGGTGATAATGTTGCATTAATTCTTGGAGATAATATATTCCACGGTCATGGTTTTTCTACAATGATGAAAGAAGCAATTACTACAAACCATGGTGCAACAGTATTCGGTTATCTTGTTAAAGACCCTGAGAGATTTGGAGTTGTAGAATTTGATAAAAATAAGAAAGTCATATCATTGGAAGAAAAACCGGAACATCCAAAATCTGCATACGCTGTTACAGGGCTTTATTTCTATGATTCTAATGTTTGTGACTTTGCAAAAGAATTAACACCATCTGCGAGGGGTGAACTTGAAATAACTGATTTAAACAAAATGTACTTAGAGCGCGGAATGCTAAATGTAGAAATTTTAGGCAGAGGTTTTGCTTGGCTTGATACGGGAACACATAATTCAATGCTTCAGGCAAGTAATTTTGTAAATTCCATGGAGCTTAATACCGGAGCAAAAATATCTTGCCTGGAAGAAATTGCATATAATCAAGGGTTTATCTCTGCTACAGAATTGTTATCTAAGATAGAACCTTATGGAAATAATGCATATTACAGTTATGTAAGAAATATAGTTCTTCATGATTTAGTGGGAATAAAATAGTTTATAAAATATTTGCGATTATTACAAGGAAAGAATCGTTGTCATTACTGGCTTCGATTCTTTTTTGTAAAAAAATATTACAAAAATAAACGAACTTGAAATTCATGAGAGTATATATACTTTATATAAGAGTAAGCATTAAATAACACGAGAGATATTAAGAGAGAGTAACAAACAAAAAGAATCGCAGGTGAGAGTATGGCTGTATTAAACATCTATGACATCAATGCAAGAGCGAACGAACTATCTGATGAGTTTAAAAAACTTGATGAGAGTCCGGAGGATGAAAGCCGAGTATTATTTGAGGAAATGCGAATAATGGCACTCAATAACCGAACGAAATTCAAACTGTAGAGGAGTGATGTTTGGGTTACAGGCAAGCTATAACTTAACTTAACTCAACTTAATTCCCACTAACTTAATTTTCAGACCCTTTTCAGGGTCTTTTTTTTTATTAATTATTAATTAATTTATCAATTTTTTCACAGTTATTTTCTATTTTATTAATAATTTCAATACCTAATTCAACAAGTACAAAGGTTTCTCCTTCAGAATCATTTTTATATATAGCATTTTCTAATAAATATATTAATTTAATAATTTTGTCGTGGTTGTTAGAATTTAATTCATTCAATTCTTGTTTTTTACTTGCCATTTTTCCTCACAAGATTAAAAATTTTTGATATTTGTAAAGTTGTAATTATCAAAGATTAATTATATTTATCTAATTATCGTATTAATATACGAATATAGTAACAAATTTCGATAAATTTGTCAATATTTCGATACAAATAGTATAATTTTCTTATGACAGTAAGAGAAGATATAAAAATATTATTGGTAAAAGAAAATACAACTTTAACTGCAGTAGCACAGAAGTTATCTGAAAAGTTGAACAAAAATATTACTATTGACAGCTTATCTCAAAAACTTAGAAAAGGTTCAATGAAATATGATGAAGTAAAACTTATTGCTGAAATTTTAGGTTACAAAATTCAATTTGAAAAAAAATAATTTTTCTCCTTCTCCTGGCACTGCTGTCTGGTAAAAATTCTCATCCCTAATTCTACTGAAATTGTAGTGCGTAGGGTGCAATTTTATTGCACCGGTAAAACTAAGCAGGTGAATAGTGAGGCGTAAGGAGTGAATAGATTTTTTATACGTCATTACGAACGAAGTGAAGTAATCTATTTATCAAAGATTGCTGCGTTTCGCTCGCAATGACCGGTTTTTAGGGTACACTTCAGATTAAATTAAATCAACATTATTGAACTCATATTATTTATTGTTGGATTGCTAAATCCGACCACTAACTAACTTAATTTTCAGACCCTTTTCAGGGTCTTTTTTTATTAATTATTCGATATTTGTCACTATTTCGATGTGAATAGTGTAATTTTCTTATCTCACTAAGAGAAGATATAAAAATATTATTGGTAAAAGAAATGAGTTAATTTTACGTATTTTTTATTTTTTCTTTATAGTTATTTCGTATCCAAGAAAATCAAGGACTTGCTGAACTAGTTCAAATTTAATTGTTTTATCATTTAACATTCTTGAAAAACTAGTTATTTTTACTTGCATTAAGTCCTGTTCATTCATCTTTTTTATCATTTTTCGCATAGATAATCCATTGCGAAGTAATAATATTTGAATTTCTTCTTTGATATCCAACATAATAAAATATTAACTATATACGAAATTGTTGACAATTAGGATATCTTTGTTATTATTAATAGTTATAATATAATTATAAATAATAACAAATATTAAGTTTGATGTGCGAAAAAGAAAAAGTATACCAATTAAAAGCTAAAATTAGCGACAACGCAGATAAAATTAAATATTTATTGAATCATGTCTTAGAAAATACAGATGACGATAGAGAAAAATTTCTTTTTACAACAATGGCTATTGACTTAGCAATTGCAATTAAATATTATTCTGCGGATATTGAAAAATGTTTACAAAAATAAGTAGTATTTGCCCCTAACCGACAATGTCATAAAGTTTTTTGAACATTTTATCAGTAATTTCTTGAATATATTCTTGAGTTACCATACCGTTAATAATACAATCAGCGATTTGATATGTTGGTCTGATATATTCCTGAGCGGTTTTGTTAACGTCTTTGAATTGGAGGTCTGCAGCTTCGCCTGTTTTGCCTCTTGATATCGCTCTTTTATACCATCTTTCTTTAATAACATTCAGAGGAGTAAATACATATACTTTTACATCCATGATATCTCTTACTTCTTCGTTAAGAACGTACAAACCTTCTGTCAAAATGACTTTTGCAGGCTTTTTTATATCTCCGTCAGGGTTAGATTCGCAGGTTTTAAAGTCGTATCTCGGAGATACAACTGTTTCGCCGTTTTTAAGTCCGATAAGGTGTTGTTTCATTAATTGCAAATCAATTGCATCAGGTGTATCAAAACTAAATCCTGATTTAAATAATTCTTCGTAGCTTCCTGCGGCCTGAAGTTCTTTTGATGTATCTTTGTAGTAATCATCACATCTTATAACTGTATAAATTCCTTCTTTTCTGTCTTTTACGACAGCTTTGATGGTATTATCGACAAATACGGTTTTTCCGGATGCACTTTCACCGGTTATACCGATAAGGAATGTTTTTTTCTTTTCTTGCACAACTTTGCGTGCAATATTCATAATAAAATTATCTTTAACTCTTAAGAACAAAGGTTGTTTTTCTTTTTTATCCTCTTCAAGAATTTCTTTAAAGCCCTCAACGATATTAGATATCAACTCCATATCTAACCGGTTTGAATAAAAGTTATAATTTGTCAATTCCAATGTTTCCATCATAATTTACACCATCTTTTCATACACAAGTATAATTTTACAGTAAACGTAAAAAAAATACCGCATTTGTTATAAATTGTTACTTAACACTTGTACACCATTGTTTACAAGGGGTTAACCCTGTTTTGATAAATTATATTGTTTTTATCATTATACAGGTTTTTTACTACTATTGCAATAAGTCATGGGAATAAGATATTTTGCTATTTGTAATAAAAAAAATTTACCTAATGTTACATTGGTTTACAAATTTAGCAATTTTCGTGTAAAAAAATTTTTTATATACATGTAAGGTTAATGAATTTGAAAGGTTAGTTATGTTACAAGTACCATCATATTACGGTGCCGACGATTTACTAATAAATGCACTATATGACGAAGGTTGCAAAATATGCCACGAACATCAGGAGCATAAAACCCATGATTATCCTAATGATTCATTTCATCATTCTGAAAAAACAGAGATGGTTAAGAAGGGGTTAACTATAGGCGGTATTGTTACAGGTTTGGGAATTTTGGCTTATAAAGGACGTAATTTTATAACGAAATTGGTTAAAAAGTTTAAAAAACCTTAAAAAAGTTTTGAAAGATTAAGTGTTAGTGTGGATTTTAGCTGCAGGTTATGCAGCTTTTTTATTGGTTTTCTTCTTCAGCTTTCAACATTTCTTCAATCATTTCTTGTTCTTGTATTTCTTCTCTACTTCTTAAAAAATGTCTTTGAACACCGAGTTCTGAGAACATTTTGAGTTCTGCAGCTTTCTCTTCTGCAATATATTGTTCTTTTTTCTTTTCTTTATGATTTTCAAGAACTTTAACTTCCTGTTCGCATTTAACAAGTTTTTCCATTTCTTGATCAAGTATTTCCTGTAGTTCCTGCCGTTTTTTTTCAAGTTCCTCTGCTTTGTCCCACAAATGATGCAGGTATTTATCGTAGTATTCCATCATCCTATAATCTGCGAGTTTTTTTGCTTGAATTGTTTGCGCAATTTCATCATTGTTTTGTTGAATATCCATTTCAGCTTGATGGACAGCTTGTTGTGCTTTTTGGACAACAGCCTCTTGTTCTTCTTTTTTTCGGATTCTAAACTCCAGAATTTTTTGTAATCGGTATCTGAATGGCATACTTATATAATAACTCAATTTATTTTGATGATGCACATTTTTTGCAAAAAAAAACAGGTAAGTTTATGCTTACCTGTGGATTTTCTGGTATTTTTATCTAATCTAACTTTTTAGTCTTATTTACGCCTGCACCGGTTGCCTTGTATAATCCTATTGAATCAATAATACAGGCTATTTTGTTTTGTACAACAAGATTATCTATTGTTAAAAGATTTTCTTGTTTTTGGTTCAAATCAAGTTTTGATATAATTCCCTGGTCATACATATGTTTAGATAAATTATAATCTTTTGTTTCAAGTTTTAAATTTTGAACATTTTGATTATATTTATCATTACTGTATTTATATGTGTACATTGCATCATTTACTTCTTGAATAGATGTAAGGTTTGTATTTCTGTATGTATCAAGCATTCTTTCGTATTTAACTTTGTTCATTTTCAAATTAGCCATTTTGGCTCCGCCGGTGAAGAAGGTTTCAACAACACTGCCTCCTATACCCCAGATAAAATTAGGGAATAAATTCCCGCTTGAATTGAGAACGTTAAATAATGCAAGACCTCCGATATTAATTGACGGTAGGAATTCTTTTTTGGCAACTCTTACGTCAATGCCTGCTTTTTGAAGCATGATTTCTGCTTTCAAATAATCCGGACGTTGAGTAATGATTTCGGATGAAATACTTTCCGGCATGTTGTATTTGTACTGAATTGATTTATAATCTGCCCGTTTTAAAGAATCAATATTTGCAGGGCTTTCGCCTATAAGCACTGCAAGCTGGTTTAATGCTTGAACTCTTGCTTTTTCTAAATCAATCAAATCAGCTTCGCCTGCAACAAGTGCTTTATTTGCTTTTACTACATCCGATGTTGATGTTACACCTTCACGGTTACTTATTAGCATTTGATGATAAATTTCATCTCTTAATTTTACAATATGTTTTTGTGTTTCTATCAGTTGGTCTAATTGAACAATATTAAAGTATGTCGTTCCGACTGCTGAAACGATTGATATATATGCTGCTCGTTCATCTTGAATAGATGCTTCATAAGTTTTCTTAACAGATTTTGTTTTGTCATGGTTTTTTAAGAAAATATCTGCCTCATAATTTACCATAATAGGGAAAAGCATTGAACCATCGCTATTATGCTGTGTTCCGCCGTAACCCGGAATAAATCCTGCTCCGACTGTCGGTAATTCATTAGCCCGTTGCGCTTTTACGCTTTGGAAATATTCATCAACTGCTAATGATGCAACTTTTGCGCTGTAGTTATGTTCTACAGCTCTTTGAATATAATCGTTTAAATAGTCATCGTTAAACGCTTCCCACCATGGAAGGTTTACAAAATCATATTTATTTTCTACTCTTAATTTTGTCCATTTTGTTTTTTTATGTTTTTCTTTTTTAGGTTTTTCAGTTTTTACTTTTTCAACTTTTGTATCATTGTTTGTTGAATCTTTCTGTACCCCAAGATGTATAAACGCTAATGCAGGAGCTGTATTCATGCTTATAAAACTTGTTAATAATAATCCTGCTATAATCTTTTTTTTCATTTTTTCTCCTACTACTTGCTTTTTTTATGTGATGATGATACCATAAGTATGTTGTAAATGCAACATGTTTTTTAAGCAACATTAATTATATAGTACAATATTATGACAGAACAATTCAAATCAAAAATTTCAAATAGGTTATATACAGATTCACTATTCTATGATGTGAAGCTGACAGAAAAGTATTCAAAGATGCTTGTACTGCAGTTGTTTGCAAAATTGAATGTACCTGTTAATCCAGAAGAGTTATTAGTACTGGATGTCACTTATTCTAATCCGGATATCTGCCAGCGTGATTTGGCAAAACTTTTGATTAAGGACAGAGCAAATACCGGCAGATTACTGGAATCATTGGAGAAGAAAAATTTAATAAAACGAATTGTTGATGTAAAAAATAATCGTTTAGTAAAAAGAATTGTACTGACTGAAAGCGGTGATAATCTCCTTCATGATGTAATGGATAAAATATTACCGGTATTTGATAAAATTTCTGAACAAATAACTGATAGTGAAGTTGAGTTGGTAAGAAATGTTTTAAAAAGAGCACGTGATACATTTAAAGAAGTAGTAGAATTACAAATATAGAGGTTAGAAATGGAAGAAAAAGAAAAGAATACAGTATCAGAAGAAAAAACAACTGCTAAAAAGAAAATAATTATAACAGCTATTGCAGTAATTGCAGCAGTATTATTGTTATGGCTTTTCCATGAATTGCATTATCAATCAACGGATGATGCTTATGTAGAAACTACAACCGTTAGTGTTGCGCCGCGAGTATCAGGTGAAATTATTGCTGTTTATGTAACTGATAACCAAAAAATTAAAAAAGGTGACATCGTTGCGAAGATTGACCCAAGAGATTATCAGGTAGCACTTGATCAGGCTGAGGCAGCATATCAAAGAGAATTGTTGGCACAAACAAATGCAAAGGCTAATTTGGATGCTGCAAATTCAGAACTTGATTTAGCTAAACGTGATGTAGACAGATATACTAACCTTTACAAAGTAGGGGCTGTATCAAAACAAACATTAGATAATGCAATAACAAAATATGATTCTTTAAACGCAAGAAAAATCAGAGCGCAAGAAGATATAATTACATTCTCAAAAACAAATAAAAAGGTTGCTGATGCTAACATTAAAATGTTGAAAGCTCAAAGAGATGCAGCGGCATTGAACCTTTCATATACAACAATCTATGCGCCTCAAGACGGAACGGTATCTTCCCGTCGTGTAGAAAAAGGTATGATGGTTTCAGCCGGTTCTCCTTTGTTTACGCTGGTTCCTCATGATGTTTGGGTTGTAGCGAACTATAAGGAAACACAGTTAAGAGGGATGAAACCGGGCATGCCTGTAGAACTCAAAATAGACACTTATCCTCATCATAAATTTAAAGGGAAAATTGATAGTATTCAACGCAGTTCAGGTGCAAAGGCAAGTTTGTTCCCGCCTGAAAACGCTGTTGGTTCTTTCGTAAAAATTGTACAAAGAATACCTGTAAAAATTGTATTTGATGAAAAAATTGATCCTAACGAATATACAATAGTTCCGGGTATGTCAGTTGTACCAAAAGTAAAAGTTAGATAGAAACATAATAGATAATAATTGTATACAAAACTTACTTGCTAGAGCACCTCCAAGCTCTAGTTTTTTTTATTTTATTTTTCAGAATTGTACTATAACTACAGATAAATTTTAATTCAAAATGTCTACTCTCTATTTTTGTTTACCCTTAATCACTTATATCAAATAAGAATTCAAAATGCTAAATTTATAATATTATCTTATTTCTAAAATAACCATCCGATATTAATTTCAAACATACAAAATAGAATTAATGTGGAGGACTGATTATGAGTATACGAATTTTACTTGTTGAGGATCAAAAGCTTATGCGAATAGGTATAAAATCGTTATTCAACGATTATCCTGAATTAGAGATTATCGGTGAAGCTCAAAATGGAAATGAAGCAATAGAAAAAACAAAACTATTAAAACCGGATATTGTATTAATGGATATTGGACTTCCGGATATGACAGGGATTGAGGCTACAAAAAAAATAAATGAAATGAATATACCAAATGTTAAAGTAATAATGTTAACCTCTCATATTTCTGAGGAGGAAATTTTTGATTCACTTTCTGCAGGAGCATTCGGATATATTATGAAGGATATCAATACCGAATACTTAATGACAATTCTCAAAACCGTTAAACAGGGTGCAATGTGGATAGATTCACATGTTGTACCTTATATCAAAGATAAAAACTGTGGAGTTATCCCGCCTCGTCAGCTTTCACGCGCCGGCTTCAGGGAAACTCATGCCAATTTAACCCAACGTGAATATGAGGTCTTAAAACTTGTTGTTGACGGACAGACAAACAGTGAGATTGCTAAAACTCTTACAATTAGCGAACATACGGCCAAAGCACATGTATGTAATATTATCCAAAAACTTGTGGTTGATGATAGAACACAAGCTGCCGTCAAAGCACTTAAAGAAGGATTAGTGTAAAAATTACATCTTTTTGTAAATTTTTTATTCAATATTCTTTACATTTTTGATAAAATAGGCAAGTATTGTGGTTTACATGACTTATATAATCATGTAAGTGTAGAATAAGGGTAAAAGTGTGACCGCAGGTATCGGAAATATTTTAGGGAAAACTATTACAGCTGTTACAAAAACCGATGCGAAACTTCCGATTGTTGCATTGGAAGCAACAGTTGTGGGTGGTCGTACCGAAAAAGCATATAAAAGAGGCGGGGTTCCGGAAGCCAGAGAACGTGTAATAGAAGAAACGAGCGGTTCTATTGTATGGCTTTGGGGAGTTCAGGCATTTAACTGGATTGGAGATAAAGTTATTGGTAAAATTTTAGGACTTCCAATTAAAGGTAAAAATGCGATTAAACCGGAGGTTGATACCGGTCATGATGCCTTGAGAAAACCATTTAATAATTTCTTGAAAAATAAAATATTTAACCCTAAAAATTATTCAGAACGTGCAGTATCTTTAATGAAATTTGGCAAAGTTGCGGCAAGTGTTCTTGCTGCCAACTATGTTATCGGTTTTATTGTGCCGCCTATGAATCACAAAATTACTAATTATTTTGCAAAAAAAGATGAGGCTCATATTGTACCGCGTATTGATACAAGCAGAGTTCGCAACAGATTTGATGACTTTAAAACACATGTAATGCACAAAGATACTAAATCAAATAGTCCTGCCTTTAAGGGAGGTCTGAATACATTTACAAACTTTATTGAAAATACTAATACCGGTCAATTATTATCAACTGATCTGGGAGTATTAGGCGGCAGAACCTATAACGCCAGAAAGAAAGAAGAAAAAGTTGAAATTATTGTACGTGACGGCGGTTCTATTTATTTCTATATGTGGTCACAAGGTCATACAAGAGCATTATTAAATAGGCTTGAATCTCCAAGGTGGACAAGACTTGACCCTAATACTGCGAAGATTGTTCATGAACATTTATCCGAAGCTCTTACAAAAGACGGAAGAGCGCAAATGTCTGTAAAAGATTTTAAAGAAATGGTATTTGGAAAAGAAAACGCTCCAAAGGTTGATTTAAATAAATTCTTCAAAGAAGGTGAAGAAGTTATATCATTGGATAAATTCAATGAGGTTGAAACAAATCCTGAAATCAGAAAACGTGCTCAGGCAATGTCGGAATTACAGCCTAAACAGCTTGATACCAGTGTATTATCCAGAGAACAAGTTGCAGATGTTTACAATAATTGCGAATTAAACTCTCCAAAACTTCTGAAAAAATCCTATGAAACATTCACAGACGGTGCTTCTTCTAATCCGAATAAATTTGTATCAAGCAAAAAATTAACAAAACTCAAAGGCAGAATGGCTGATTATATGACGGATATTTGTACAGCTGCAGAGAAAAACGGCGGTGTAGTCGATACAAAATTATTAAACAAAATGAAAAATAAAAACCTAATCTATAGCGGAGTTAATTTCCTTGCAGGTTTTGCCGTAGCATCCGCATTTCTTTCAACGTTTATTCCTGATTTGCAATACTGGATTACGAGAAAAACAACAGGAAGAAACGACTTCCCTGGTACTTGTGATTACAGTAAAAAAGCTGATACACAACCGGTGAAAGCTAAAGCTTAAAAAATTCTTTTGCAAGTTTAATTTCATCAATATCAGGGTTGTTTAATTTGGCTTTAAGTAAATATTCAAAGCATTGTGAATATTTGCTTGACGGCGGAATATTCATTTTTTGTAAATCTTTACCCGTGATATTTAGTTTTATTTTTGATAAATAATCTAAATATCTAAATACCGGCTTTTCATCAATATTTATTGCATATAAAAGCAAACTTTCTTTCTCTATATTAAGAAATGCTTTATAAATTGAATAATCCTCATCAAATTTTTCGTTTTTTATGTAGTTATAATCATTTATTATCTTTGTTTCTCTTTTTGTAAGAGGTAATTTGTTTAAATCCATCCATCCTAAATATACAAGCCAAATATCTTTGACCGGATATTTTTCAATAAGAGTTTGGATATTATAATCAGGAGCTTTTATATTTTCGACTGTTAAAAGTTTATAGATATTTTCTTTAAAAAAACGCTCATAAGCTGTTTGCGAATTAAGATTAAACGTTTCAATCAATTCTTTTTTTACACGTTTATAACTCATGTCATAATTGATATTATTTAAGTATTCTTCTTGTAATTTTCTGGTATGTTTATCCAATTCAAACCTGAATCTAACTGAGAATTTGAGTGCTCTTATTATTCTTGTCGGGTCATCAATAAAACTTTTATCATGAAGAATTCTGATTTTTTTGTTTTTTATATCATCCAAACCTCCGAGATAATCAATGATTTCTCCGGTTTCCAGTGATTGTGCCAGAGTATTTATTGTAAAATCCCGTCTTTGTACATCTTTTTTTAGAGAACATCCGATATCTGTCACTTCCGGAAGGTGTCCCGGTCTGGGGTACTTTTCATCACGTGTTGATGCAAGATCTATTTCAAGTCCGTTTAATTTAATTCTGACAGTTCCGAATGGCTCATTTATCTTTATAATTTCGGCATTATCTATCGTTTTGGCAAATTCTATTGCATTTCCGATATAAGTTATATCGATATCAAAACATTCTCTGCCAAGAATTTTGTCACGTACAATCCCGCCTATATAAAACAAATTTTTGTCTTTTAGTTCAATTCTGTTCATTATTATAAATAATATCTTAATAAGGGGTAAATGTATAGGGGGAGTGATAAACCTATCAGACTCAATCTTTAATATTAATTTACCGCTTAATTCGCTAATTGCTTTAAACAAATAATTTGAATTTTTTTATTTTTAGACTACACTTTTAATTGGAGACTATTATGATTCTATTATTTATCTATTTGACCATTTTTACAATTTATTTCATTACTTTGACAGTAGTGAGTCTAAGACCTGATAAAAAAGTTCGTGATACTTATAACCAGAAAGAAAATAATCTGTGTGTTGTGATTTATTCACACAATAATGCTAAAACGGTTGAAAACCTTATTAAACAGCTTAAAACACAAACTTACCCAAGAAAAAATTATTCGTTGAATGTTATTTTAGACAACTGCACTGATGAATCAGAAATGATTTTCCAGGGAGATTTAGACGTTAATGTTTTGAATATTAAAAATGTTGATACAATCGGAAAAGACCAGGCGATATCGATTATGACTGAACGTCTTTCTGCTGTCACAAATATTGATGCTTACGTGTTTTTAGATGCTAAATACTATGTAAATTCGGATTTTCTTACAAATATAAATACCGCGCTACAGAAAAATCACGTTATCACAGGTGCGGTCAACCTTATTTGCAAAGATAAATTATCGTTGATTGAAAACATAAAATATAATTATAACCAATACAATAACAACTTTATCCAAAAATCCAGAGCAAAACTCGGATTGAGTTCTTTGTTGAATTCGGATGCTCTTGTTATCAGAAAACAAATAGTTGATGCTATAGGTTCTGTTAATTTTAAAGATATTAATGAAGAATTAAAATATACACTTTTACTTGCAAAACTCAATTGCAGATGTGCATTTGATGCTAATGTAAAAGTTTATCTTGATATAGAGCATTTTGACTTGAGAATACCTTCTTTAAGCCGAAGATTTTCTATGTTTTTCAACGCATTAAAGCAAATTGGAATTAAGAATAAGAGTCTTACAGAACTTATATTTTCATTAATAGCACCAAACGGTTTAACAGTAATTCTCGGGTATTTGTTATTAATGGTATATTCTTATAAGTACTTCTTTTCTGTAAGTCCGTATTTCCTTGCCGGCATGTTTGGAATACTGGCTATAAGTTTTTGTACAAGTTTATTGAATACAAAAATATTCTCAAAAGAACATTTATATCTTTTTTCATACCCTGTGTATTCATTCTGCAGGGTGGTATATAATTTCCCGCCGTTAAGAGGAATAAGAAATATGTTATTCGGCAGATTAGAGCCTAAACATATCGAAAAGCTTCTTGTTAATGTGTTTGTATTTGACGGCAAGAGATACTACCCGTGTAAATTAGAAATCATATCTGACAGCGGGCTTGTTAAGGTTGTGTTTATAAATAAGAAGAAAAAATATACTACTAAAACCCAGCATATCAGAGTATTTGATGCAATTAAAGAAATTTCATCAAAACTTGAAGAATACGGTATGGTTTTAAAAATATGCCAGCACTGTAAATACTTTGAACCTGATCAAGATGGTACAACCAATATGGTCAAAGGTTTCTGTAAATGTGAATTCAAAAACAGAACACCTGGTGATATTCTTCCGACAGTTCTTTGGAATTCTTGTGACGGGTTTGAAAAAACTAATGTCGTAAACCTTATTGATGCAATTTCCCGCGGTGAATAAATGGCGGAAAGCGTTTATATTCACATTCCGTTTTGTCTGAGCAAGTGCAAATATTGCTCATTTGTATCTTTTGAAAATCTTGAAAACAAAACGGGATACCTGTATTCTTTATTAAAAGAAATTGATTATTATTATCAAAAAGAACCTCTAAAAACTATTTATATAGGCGGCGGTACTCCATCTTTAATGGAGATTAGTGAACTCAAGAAAATCTTGAACAAACTAAATTTTTCTGATTCAACGGAAGTTACAATAGAAGTTAATCCTGATTCTGTTGAAAAAGAATATTTAAAGATGCTTAAAGAAATCGGATTTAATAGAATAAGTATTGGTTCGCAAACTTTTGATGATAAAATTTTGAAAGATATCGGCAGAAGGCATAATCCCAAACAAATATTTGAAACAATAGATTTTTCTCTTGATGCAGGATTTGAAAATATCAGTATTGATTTGATATACGGGCTTCCAAATCAAACCACAGATATGTTTAAACATGATTTGGAGATAGTAAATAGTTTGCCTGTGAAACATGTTTCATTATACGGGTTAAAAATAGATGATGGATGTTATTTCTATAAAAACTATCCTGAAAACATGCCGGATGATGATATTCAAGCTGACATGTATTTAATGGCAATAGAAAAATTAACTGACTTTCGCCATTATGAAATAAGTAATTTTGCGAAGTCAGGATATGAATCAAAACACAATCTTAACTATTGGCAAGAAGGTGAATACTATGGGTTTGGTGTTTCTGCACACGGGTTTGTTAATGGTATAAGGTATTCAAATTACAGAACAATAAAAGAGTATCTGAATAATCCCATATCTCATGAATACGGTAAATTTTTGACCGAAAAAGAAAAGCTGGAGGAAAGTATTTTCCTAGGGTTTAGAATAGCGGACGGGTTAGATATAAACCAGATTAATCAAAGATATAATATAGATTTTGATAAAAAATATAAGGATATTTTGGACAAGTATATAAATACAGGACATATTATAAAAACAGATAAAGGTTACAGATTATCTGATGAAGGATTTCTTGTAAGTAATATTATACTTGCGGAATTTATTGATTAATTTTGTATTACGATTAACCCCTTTTGGATTCAGGCATTATTGCCAGAAATAAGTGTAATAATAAAAAGTTATGTTTTTACATAAAAAATATTATTTGTATCTTATGTTTTAACAAAGCTACCATTTTTGGGGCTAATGCCGCCCCAAACCCCGCACCGGTATTTCTTTGGCAGTCAAAGAAATACCGGCAAAAGAAACCTGCAACCTGAACTCCATTCGCTAAATAATATAGCTGCTCAATACCAAGCAAGCAAACTCGCTCTTTAAATAATCAATTTTCATTATTTTATTTTCACCTCACCGCTCAGACAATGCTTGCTCTGTCGTTATTTCGCAGATATTATTTGCTCATTCCGTAAAGGTTGTAACATCAAAAGGTTAGAAGTATTACTAAGTAAATTAATTAATAATTTTATATTTTATTTCTCCCTGTTCTCTCTGCAAAAGTCGGGGAATAAATAAAATAACAGAATAGATTAGTGTCAGTTAACGAAACGACAGTGAGCCGGTGCTGTCTGAGCGTAGCGAGTTCACCGGCTGGATGTTGAGTTTTACTGACACTATTTGGTCGGCGGTTTTTCTTTCTTTTCATTATTTCTTTCTTTTTGCATCGCAACAAAAAGAAAGAAATAATGTGCCGGGAGTGGGGTGGCATTAGCCCCACATAAATTATTATAATTTAAGTATGCAGCGGGGCTTATATAGCTCCCGATACATTCTCATAATATTTTTTATGTAAATTTAAATTTGAAATAGATTTAATGATTATTTGTTTATTTTACAAAACCGTAATGTTGAATTTAGATTGAAATTATAGTACCGTATAATAGTAGGAATTAGTTTTATGAGGGAATTTGAATGTCTGTAAGAAAAATTGTTCAATATGGTACCCCGTCATTAAGAGAACCATCAAAAGAAGTTCATAAAGTATCTTCTAAAATAAAAACACTTATTAAAGATATGCTTGATACTATGTATGTTAATAATGGTGTCGGACTTGCAGCCCCACAAGTTGGTGAGAATTTGAGAATTTTTGTTATAGATGTTTCAACAAACGACGAACCTCTAAATCCTATAGTATTTATTAACCCTAAAATTATTAAAAAGTCAGGGTTTATGAAAGGTGATGAAGGGTGTTTGAGTTTTCCTCAAGCTTATACTGAAGTATGGCGTTATAAAAAAGTCATGGTAAAAGCTCTTGATAGAAACGGACGTCCTTTTGTTCTTGAAGCGGATGGAGATTTACTTGCAAGAGCAATACAGCATGAATATGACCACCTTGACGGAGTTCTTTTCGTAGATCATGCAACAAACCGGTTTGCCGCAGATGAAGTTCTTGCAAAAAATAATCTTCCGCCGGTTGAAGTCGATAAAATGATTGATATTCCCGAAGGGGTAAATGAAGATAGTTCAGATTCTTCTAAAGAGGATAAAGAATAGATGATAAATATTGTTTTTTTCGGAACACCTGATATCGGATTGAAATCTTTAGAATATTTATACAATTCTGACAAAATCCATGTTCAAGCAGTTGTTACGCAGCCTGATAAACCTGCAGGCAGAGGACATAAAATTACAATGTCCCCGATAAAACGGTTTGCTCTGGAGAATAATATTCCTGTTTTCCAGCCAAAATCCATACGGAAAGAGCCTGAAATAATGGATGCGTTGAGGAAACTTGAACCGGATTTTTTTGTAACTTTTGCATTTGGTCAAATTCTTTCTCAAGAAGTACTTGATATCCCAAAATATGAGACGATTAATCTGCATGCATCGCTTTTGCCAAAATATAGAGGTGCAAACCCTATTCAAAGAGTAATTATCGAAGGAGAGAAAGAAACAGGTATTTGCACTATGGTAACAGAGCTTGCACTGGATGCCGGAGCGATATGTATCAAAAAACCGATAAAAATTCCTGATGATATGACCTGCGAAGATTTGTACGAACAAATTTCTAATGATTCACCCGAATTAATTGAAGAAACTTTAATCGGGATTTATGAAAATAAATTAACTCCGACTCCTCAATGTGAAGATGGAGTTTGTTTTGCAAACAAACTAAATAAAGAAGAATGTAAAATAGATTGGTCAAAATCCGCAATAGATATACATAATCTTATAAGAGGCGTTTTTCGCTGTCCGTCTGCATTTTTCATACTTAACAACAAAATGATTAAAGTTTTAAAAAGTGAAGTTGTTGAAAAACGCCAGCCTGAATCCTATTACGCTGACTTTGTTCCGGGGGCTGTTGTCGGAAAGCTTAAAGACGGGATTGAAGTTTTAACCGGCGACGGTATACTCAAATTGATTACCGTTAAACCGGAAGGTAAAGGCGAAATGAGAGCTATAGATTGGTTCCATGGCGTTCAAGGAGTAAAAACATTATGATTACTAAAGGGATAAGAGGGGCTATTACAGTTGATAGTAATACAAAAGAAGATATAAAATCTGCAACTCTTGAATTATTGGCAGAATTAACTCAAAAAAATAATCTAAAAAAAGAAAATATTTCACATGCAATATTTACACTTACAAATGATTTAAATGCAGAATTCCCTGCAAAGTTCGCAAGAATTGATTTTGGCTGGGATGATGTTGCGATGATGTGTTTCCATGAACTGGATGTTCCTGATTCTCTAAAAAAATGTATTCGTATTCTTGTAGTTATTAATGCGCAAGAAGATTTTAAACCTGAATTTGTTTACCTCAAAGGTGCTGAAAAACTCAGAAAATAAGATTGACAAATCAGGTATAATAGTAAATAATAAAAATGCAGGGTGAAGCCTGTAAGAAGTTCTGGTTCTTAAAGGCTTTCTTCACACCCTACAACCAAATAATGATAATTTTGAAAACCGTTATAATTACCGTTATAGCGGTTTTTATCATTGCCTTCTTTCTCGATCGATTTCTTCAATAATCCGTGTGCCAAGCGGAAAAATGTGCTAACCCTGTATTATAATTTTACTATATTTTCGTTAATTAGTAAATATTAAAAAAGGGGCTTTTATAAGCCCCTATGATTACAATTATTAACTAAACTATTTGTCGAACCCAGCCTTCAGGGCCTTCAATTCTTCCGAATTGTATGCCTGTAAGTGTGTCATATAGTTTTTGAGATACAGGGCCCATTCCGTTCTGCGAGTTTTTAAACAAAATTTCTTTCCCGTGATCATTAATTTTTCCAACCGGAGAAATTACAGCTGCTGTTCCGCAAAGACCGCATTCAACAAATTCTCCAAGCTCAGATAAATATACTTCTCGTTCCTCAACTTTGTATCCCAGATTTTCTGCTAAAGACATTAAAGAACGTCTTGTAATAGATGGCAGAATACTTGGTGATTTTGGTGTAACAACAGTATTATCTGCTGTTACAAAGAAGAAATTTGCTCCGCCGGTTTCTTCAACTTTTGTACGGGTTTGCGGGTCGAGATACATGTTCTCGTTAAATCCTTCTTCATGGGCTTTAACTATCGGATGTAAACTCATAGCATAATTCAACCCTGCTTTAATATGTCCTGTTCCATGAGGTGCAGAACGGTCAAAATCACTAACTTTTAATACCAGAGATGATGTTCCGCCTTTTTTGAAATAAGGACCTACAGGAGATGCAAAAATTCTGAACTGGTATTCTTGAGCCGGTTTTACACCCATAACAGGACCTGTTGCAAACATAACAGGTCTAAGATAAAGTGCAGCTCCTGTTCCGTATGGCGGAACAAATTCCAGATTAGCTTTAACAACCTGTTCTACCGCATCAACAAATCTTTCAACAGGAAACGGCGGGATTTCTAATCTTACCGCTGAATCATACATCCGCTGAGCATTCAAGTCAGGTCTGAATACAACAACATGCCCGTCTTGAGTAGTATATGCTTTCATACCCTCAAAACAGGTTTGGCAATAGTGAATAACTCCGGCACATTCGCTGATTGTGACCATAGAATCTTCTGTGATACAACCGGAGTCCCATTTGCCGTCTTTAAAATTTGATACATACCTTTTATCGGTTTTGTAGTATCCAAAACCTAAGTTTTCCCAATCGATATTCTTTTTTTTCATTTAAAGTCCTTCTCTCTTACTTTGATTTTGGCTCTTTTACTATTCCTAATCTTTTCAAGCCTTTTGATAAAATTGTAGCCATTTTTTTGGTTGAAGCCTGCATAATAATTTTATCTTCGCCGATATAAAAATTTGTTGTAACGCCTTTATTTTTGATTAAATCTTTTACATCATTGAATAAATAAGGCTTATGCTTATTATTTTTTCCAAGAACTGTAATATTGTAATTCGGTGATTTTGGGAGTTTTCCCATTATAACTTTTACCATAACTTTTCCCTCTTAATATCCTACACTTTTATCAAAGCACATCAAGAAAATAATTTGTTGATTTAAGATTTAATTGTTACATTAGGAAACAAAATATCTTTAACGGTGTAAAAATCTGAAATAATCAAATTAATACCATTAATCCTTTCATAATAACTTTTATCTTCCATGGATGCGACTGCAATAATTTTGCCGATTCCTGCCCGTCTTGCAGCCTCAATACCAGATAGAGCATCTTCAAATACGACACAATCCTTCGGACTTAAATTTAATCTGTCTGCTGCAATCAAGAATATATCGGGGTTTGGCTTTCCGGGGATTGTCCCATCTGAATAAACAATGTTATCTATATCAAACCATTGCGATAGGTTAAATCCTTCAATATAGAAATCAACATTATCTTTTTCTGACATTGTTGCAATAGTTCTCGGGATGTTATTAGTTTTTAAAAATTCTAAAAACTCTGTTGCCCCTGGAGCAAGATGAAACAATTCCGGAGATTTTCTGCACATATCACGATAATATGATTCTTTTTCTTTTGCCAGAGATTCAATTTCTTTTATCGGAAGTTTTTTCCCTACAGCGTATTCAATTATATCAGCATTTGTTCTCCCGAACATATATTTTTTCATTTCATCATCAGAAAATGAACTTCCGCGAAGTTTTTTTGAAAAATCAATCCAGGCATCATAATGTAAATGTGAATCCCAGAATAACGTTCCGTTAAAATCAAATATCACACCTTTAATCATTACTTTTCCTCGAAATTATAGATATTTAATCCGGTATTTGAATCAAACTTGCGTTTTATCTTGGTATTTTGGTAAGCTTCTACAACAAATTCTCCGGCGCCATTTATCGTTGCTTTCAAAAGATGTCCGGCAATAGATTTGTATTCTCTGTTTCCAAGTGTTATATGGAGGTGTAAATATTCTTCTCCGTCTTTTGTCGAAATATTTCCGGTAAGATTTGATATTTCCATTTGTTCGTTAAATGTTTTATCTTGATATTGTTTTGTTTCAGGGTTAAAAAATCTTAATGTTACGGAATTAACTGCTCCAAGCCCTGAAATTGTACCGGCTTTTATATTTTGTGTTTTAACAAAATCAGTTAATGCTTCAGTTATTTCACTTTTGTTTTTTAAGCTGATAACATATTTGTTTCCAAATTGTTTTGCATCCCATAATGTTCCATGAATAACTTTCCCGTATTCACTATTCATTTTAAATACTAAAAATAATGCAAGTATTACAATTAAGATATTAAATATTAGAAAAATTATTCTTGGATTCATAACCGTACCTCTAATATAATAATAACATAAAAGCAATTTATTCTGATAGCAATAAAAAGGGACACAAAAGTGTCCCCTTAAAATGGAGTTTAACTAACACTAATAACCTGTTGTAAAATTAGTATTATGAACTTACTAATCTCATCGCTTCTTCTAACAATTCTTTGTTTGACTTAATCAAGGCGTTTACAAGTTCCATCTGAACTTTTGCCTGTTGATAATTTGTCATGTTGCCTTTAAAGTCGGTATTTGCTTGTTCTAAAAGACCGGAACGGATTGAACCTCTGCCGATTACAGGTTTCCCTGATTCTTCTGTTTCAACAAAATAACCTTCTTTTACTTCATATAATCCCCCCGGGTTATGGAAGTTTGCGGTAGCTATCTTGTATAACGGAACTGAACGTTTGCCTCCGTCTGCTTTACCGTAAATTGTACCGTCTTCTTTTATTTCATATTCGTCATATTTCCCCATGAACTTACCGTTGTTTGGGTCTATCCACATTTTTATATTGGTTGTCGGTATACTTAATGCCCCGCCTTTTAGTGCGGTTTCTTCATATAAATCCGCACTGATTGATTTTGTTCCGGCCATTATTTCACCGTTATCATTTAAGATATATCCTTGCACGGTATCACCGTTTTTAGCACGGTATACCCCTTCCGAATCAAATGTAAATTCTCCTAAACGAGTATAGGCAGTTTTACCTTCACTGTTTCTTGTAATAAAGAAACCACTTCCTTCAAAGAATACGTTTTCATTGGATGTTCCCGGCGTAGATTTACCTTGTCCCTGGTTTTTTAAAGGGTTATCAACAATTGCACCGCCAAGAAACGTACTGAATGTTATTTTACTCTCTCTGAAACCGGGAGTGTACTGGTTCATCATGTTGTCAGTTAATGTTTCCATCCAATGGGTTGTAGCTCTCTGAGTGTTTATCGCCGTTGTAAACGAATCATACATTTGTGATTCTCTCCTTTATATTAGTGTGTCGTTTGGTTACTCTTTTCTGCAGCCTGTATGGTTTTTATTACTTCCTGCATATCTATATGTGTATCATTATCTGAAGTTGAGGTATACTCAATACTATTGTATTTGATACCTTCCTCTTCAAATTTTTGTCTTAAAATGTATAGATTATTTTTTAACCCTTCTTCCAGCTCTTTGCTTGATGTTAAGAAATTTGCTGAGATTTTTCCTTCCACATCTATTTTTATAATGACGGAAATTTCATTGTCAAAATCTATACGAAAAACTTTTTTATTTATTAACGAATCTTTAAGTAATGAAAGAAATTTTGCAGATAACAATGACGGATTTTCTTTTTCATCAAAATTAAAATCGGCAGTTCCTTGTTTTAAAAGATTAATAATATAATCTACATCTTCAGATGTTAAATCAGATGCGTTTATTGTTCTTATTTTATTTTTGCTTTCTTCAATCGCCTGTGCCATTACAGATTCTGCCTGTTTTATTTTATAAGAATCGTTAACTTCTATTTGTGCCTGATTATGGATACTTTGGATTTCGGATAAAAGTTCCATATCTTCTTCGCCGTTTTTGCTGTAATCATCATCAGAAAGCGGCGTATATTCGCTGTTTTTTCTTGCCATTGCAAGGTTTTCTTCATCTGTTGACAGAATTGACATATCTTCTAAGAGTTCTTCTTGGGTTTCGTGTAATGTGTCATCTTTTTTGCTTTTTTTAGAATCTGACATTTTTTCTTCGCTTGTACTTAAATCAATAGTTGTTTGAACAGACTCCTCATCTTGCTCTTCTTTTTTAGGAGTGTTAGACATTAATTGTACAAGCCCTGAAAGTTCATCTGCGGTTTCAGTTACAGAACCGGTCATGTTTTCAAGTTCTTTTTTGCTTTTTGAAACATGTATTGGCGGCATATTAGTTTTTGTTGAAATATCCATAAGTTTCAGAACATTTCTTGCATCATTATCCGGTTTTTTATCCGCCGGCACTTCATGTTTTTTATTTTTGTCATTTGCCGCAGTTTCGGCTTCTGCTGTTCGTTTTTTTGCAATAGCTTTATTTTCTTCATCTGTTGAAAGTATGGATTCGTCTTCCCTAATCTCTGCTTCGGTTTCCCTTAGTTTTCCTGTTAATGTTTCATCCTGTTCAAGCATAGATGAGAATCCTTCCCCTTCAAAATCAAAATTCTGATTCGACTGGGATTTGAGTTTATCATCCTTTACAGGGGTATATGTATTTATTCTGTCTGCAAACATAAAGGAATCCTCATTCTACAAGTAGAATATCGGTATAAAAAGGAGTTTCTTTATTCTTTCTGAAATTTTTCCTCTTTATAGAGTATTTCTCTATTATACTTAAGGATTTTCCCTAAAAAATCTAAAAAACTTTTATTTATATTGAATTGCCTGAGAAATATGTGATTCTGAAATCTTGTCGGAACCGTCTAAATCCGCAATAGTTCTTGCAAGTTTTAATATGCGGTTATATTTTCTGCCCGAAAGCTGGTACATTTTTGCTGCTGCTTGCATCATTTCAAGAGATTTGTTTGAAAGTTCACAATATTTTTTTATTAATTTATTAGAAAGTTCAGAGTTGGTTAAAATACCGTCATGTTTGTATCTTTCAGCCTGCATTTTACGTGCTTTTACAACTCTTTTTCTGATTTGTGAAGAGGGTTCGCTTTCTTTTGTATTAATTAATTCTTCAGTTTTTAATCTAGGTACATTTATAATCAAATCAATCCTATCCAGTAAAGGGCCTGACAATCTCGATTGATATCTTTGAATTTGTGTATCTGAACAGGTGCAGTGTTTTTCTTTATCACCTAGGTAGCCGCATGGACAAGGATTCATCGCCCCTATAAGCATAAATTTTGCAGGATATTTTATTGAGTATTTGCTTCTTGAAATAACTATTTCGCCGTCTTCTAAGGGTTGTCTTAATGTTTCAAGTACGTTTCTCGGGAATTCGACCATTTCATCCAAAAATAAAACTCCCCTGTGTGCAAGTGTAATTTCTCCCGGTTTTGGATTTGTTCCGCCGCCTATTATACCTGTTGCAGATGCTGTATGGTGAACGGGTCTGAACGGTCTTTGTGTAATCAATGGTTTATCTGATGTAAGCAGCCCTGAAACACTGTAAATTCTTGTAAGTTCAAACGCTTCTGTCAATTCCAGAGGTGGAAGGATTGATGAAAAACATTTTGCTATAAGCGTTTTACCGGAGCCCGGAGAACCTGTCATCAATAAATTATGTCCTCCTGCAGCTGCTATTTCCAGTGCTTTTTTGGCTTTCTCCTGCCCTTTAACTTCTTTAAAATCATATAAATATTCTTCTTCAGAATGCTTAAAGTATTCTTCAATATCTACAATAGTTGTTGCAATCGGAGATTCCGTAAAATGTTTAACAATATCCGTTAAATGTTCAATTCCGATTACATTAATTCCCTGTACAAGTGCGGCTTCTTTAGCATTTTCTTTCGGGACAAATACAGTTTTAATATTTTGGTTTTGTAATTCACTGACTAAAGGTAAAATCCCGTTTACTGAACGTAACGAGCCATCAAGTGACAATTCTCCGATAAAAGCTGTATTTTCTGTTACTCTTTCATCTAATAAACCTTCTTCCAGAAGAATACCGACTGCCATCGGAAGGTCAAAATTTGTACCTTCTTTTTTTATATCTGCAGGGGCAAGATTAATAACTACACGCCCTTTGGGAAATGTATAACCTGAATTTTTAATTGCGGAACGTATTCTTTCTCTGGCTTCTGATACCGCATTATCGGGAAGTCCTACAATACTAATGTTAGGGAGAGAGTTAATGACATCAATTTCTGTCTCCACAAGATACGCATTTATCCCGTATGTCGTTGCTGTTATACATTTACAAACCATGGGTTTATAATATAACAAAATTAAATAGTGGTAAATATATATTTATATTATAATAAACCGTAAGAGGTGTAATAATGGTTAAGAGAATACTTGCAGTAAATTTTGGCGGAATCGGTGATGAAGTTTTGTTTTTGCCGGCTTTATGGTCACTAAAAAAAGAATTTCCTGATTCTTATATTACTTTGGCTCTTGAGTCGCGTGCAAAAGGGATTAAAGACTTATCAGATATTATTGATGAAGTTATGTTTGTAGATATTAAAACCAAGAACAAGTATCTGGAACTTACAAAATTCATTTTTAAAGCAATGTTTGGCAACTACGATGTAATAATAACATCCGGTGCGAATCCGATGATGAGTGTTATATCTTCTGCAACACTTATTCAAAGAAGGATAGGCTTTGATACCGGAAGTCTAAGCCGGACATTATTAACTGATACTGTTCCGTTAAATAAAAATCAGTATGCCGCAAAAATGTATCACGACTTGGTTACACCTTTAACTAAACAAGTTACGGAACTGCCTATATTAGATATTAATATTAAACAAAAAATTCCTAATTCCGTATTAATTCATCCAGGCGTTAGTAAAATGAGCCGTATAAAAGGTATTATTAAAACAATAAACGGTTATGAGTGGGCACAATTAATTGATTTACTTCAAGAAGCAGGCAGGCATGTGATGATTGCCGGAGGTCCTGATGATGTTGATTGCATAAAAGAAATTGAAGAATATACAAAGCATAAGGATTATGAAAATTTTTACGGTAAGACATCAAATCTTACAGAACTTGCAGAACTTATATCATCTGCAGAAAAATTTGTTTGCTCGGATTCGGCCCCTTTACATATTGCAGTTGCATTAGGAGTAAAAACTTATGCCTTCTTTGGGCCTACAGATGATAAAAAACTTATTCCGCAAAATGAAAATGTTATTGCTCTTAAAAACAATTGTAACTGTTCAGATAGACCATGTCTTTGGGAAAAACGTTCCATTACATGTTTTGAATTGCCATGTTTAAAATATGATTTCCATGACATTGCTAAAATAATATTGAAGGATTAATCCTAAAGTATTAATTTTTTTAAAGAGTTTTATACTCCTTGAAACTCTTTTATAATCAAATTTTCGGGGAAAGTATCGGTTTTATTGTAACATCGACTTTTGTAAAAAGATTGATTTAGTGGTATGTTGTTGTTATATTTATTAAGACTTGAAAATTTAATTTTGAAGTCTTTAGTTTACACACAATAAAAAGGATATAAGTTATGTCATTACCAAATGTAGCGTATTTTTCTATGGAAATTGCACTAGACCAATCATTAGCGACTTATTCTGGCGGTTTAGGTTTCTTAGCAGGTTCACATATGTTATCTGCCGGTTACTTACAAATGCCAATGGTTGGTGTAACAATGTTATGGTCTTACGGTTATTATGATCAACGAATTGACCATTCAGGACAAGTAGAAGTAGCATATATCAGAAAATACTATGATTTCTTAACTGATATTAATGTTACTGTAGAAGTAGAAACTTTTGGTGAAAAAGTTAAAGTAAAAGCATACAGAGTAGAACCTGAATTATTTGGCGCTTGCCCTGTATATCTTTTAACAACAGATATTGAAGGAAACAGTGAATGGGCTAAGAGAATTTCTCACAGATTATATGACGGTGATGAAAGAATCAGAATTGCTCAAGAAACTATTTTAGGTGTTGCAGGTGTAAGAGTTCTTCAAAAAGTAGGTTACAATTTTGATGTAATCCATATGAATGAAGGTCACGCACTTCCTGCAGCTTTTGAATTATTAAGACAGTATAACGGTGACTTAGATGAAGTTAAAAAGAAAACCGTATTTACAACTCACACTCCTGTTGCTGCAGGTAATGAAGTACACTGGGTGGATACATTAATGGAAGGCGGTTTCTTTGCAGGTTGTTCAAGAGAAAAAGCTGTACAATTAGGCGGTGAAAACTTCTCATTAACAGTTGCTGCATTAAGAATGTCAAGAATTGCAAATGCTGTATCTCAATTACATGGTCTTGTTGCTAACAAGATGTGGGAATGGGTTGACGGCAGATGTCCTATCAGAGCTATCACCAATGCTGTAAACTTACATTACTGGCAAGACAAGAGAATGTCAGGCGATGCATCTGATGAAGAGTTATTAAATGCAAAACTTGAAATGAAGAGAAAATTATTCAAGTACATTGCAAACGTTGCAGGTAAGAGATTTGATCCTAATGTATTAACAATTACCTGGGCAAGAAGATTTGCAGATTACAAACGTGCTTGGTTAATCCTTATGAATAAGGAAAGAATTGAAAAATTATTGAACGAAAACAAAATTCAAATCATTTTTGCCGGTAAATTCCATCCGGATGATGTTATGGGTAAAGAAATGTTCAATAAATTGTTGAATCGTTCTCATACATTAAAGAATGTTGTTGTATTACCAGGATATGAACTTAAACTTTCAGGCATGTTGAAACGCGGTTCAGATATCTGGTTAAATACACCATTAAGACCATTCGAGGCATCAGGAACATCAGGTATGTCTGCAAATGCTAACGGTGCGTTACACTTATCAATCTTTGACGGTTGGACTGTAGAAGGTACATTTAACGGTATTAACGGTTATACTGTAGAATACGAAGGATTAGATGATGATATGCCTTGGGAAGAACGTCATTGGAAAGATCATGAATGTATTATGAGTATTATTGAAGATCAAATCATTCCGACATACTATAATAACAAACCTGAATGGGCTAGAATGATGCGTCAAGCTATCAGAACAGCAGAAGCTTACTTCAATTCTGATAGAATGGTTATTGAATACTACAACAGATTGTATAAACCAATCGCACATGAAGACTGTGCAGGTGAAAAGAAGAAAGAATTAAATATCTCTGAAGCACCTACATTTGATGCTTGGACTTTCTCAAATATAAAATAAAACATAAATAACAGACTAAAACCACCGGCATTCATTTGAATGCCGGTGGTTTTTATTGAATATTAACATAATACAATATGTGTTGTATTTTTGATGTTTACCCTTCTTCTGCGACAAACTGTATTCCAAATTTTGTACGGAATAAGTATTTAACAGTATCTCCTTGGATTTCATGCATCATGGTATTAAATAAATCATACGCTTCACGTTTGTATTCAATTAGCGGGTCTTTTTGACCGTATGCACGAAGTCCTATACCATCTTTCAACATATCAATATTATGCAGATGGTCAATCCATTTGTTATCAACAACACGTAAAAGAATATCTTTTTCAATATGACGCATAACATTGTCATCACCGTACAATTCTTCAGGTTCACGTTCAGGATTGTACTCATTCATAACACCGTTATAGAATGTTATGACTTCTTTTTCATGATCTCTATATGCATTTAGCATTGCCTCTTTTAACTTGTCATACATTTCTTCAAAACGCATATTTTTGATATCATCAACTTTTATATAATCCAATTGCGGTACAATTGAATGTAATTCCTTGACCATTGTTACCAAGTCATCATAAATATATTCATCAGGCGGCATTTCAGGTGAAATATAACTTTTCATTAATCTGTCAAGTTCTTGTTCCATCATATAGATAATATCTTCTGTTAAATTCCCGCCTGCCAGCACTTTTCTTCTTTGTGCATAAAATTTTTCACGTTGAACATTCATAACATCATCGTATTCAAGTACGTTTTTACGAATGTCAAAGTGATAAGTTTCAACTTTTCTTTGTGCAGATTGAATTTGTTTTGTAATAAGTCCGGATTCTATTGCCATATCTTCTTCAACATTCATCATGTTCATCAAAGATACAAGCTTATCACCGCCGAATATTCTCATAAGATTATCTTCTAATGATAAGAAAAATCTTGTAGATCCTGGGTCACCTTGTCTTGCAGCACGACCTCTCAACTGGTTATCAATACGTCTTGATTCGTGGCGTTCTGTACCGATTACATGAAGTCCGCCGACTGCAACAACTTTTTCGTGTTCTTCTGTTGTAATCTTTTTAGCTTCGGCCATTGCTTCATTTTTCTTTTCTTCATAATCAGGAGTTTTATCTGGTGTATAATGTTTTGCATCAAGCATTTCTTTTGCAAGATATTCCGCATTACCGCCGAGCAAAATATCAGTACCGCGGCCCGCCATGTTTGTTGCAATAGTAACGGCACCGTAACGTCCTGCTTGAGCTATTATATATGCCTCTTTTTCGTGGTATTTTGCATTCAATACGTTATGTTTAATCCCTCGTTTTTTTAATAAATCAGAAAGATATTCCGATTTTTCGATACTGATTGTCCCAACCAGAACAGGTCTGCCTATTTTATGTTGTTCAATAATATCTTCTACAACTGCATTAAATTTTGCACGTTCAGTTTTATAAATAACGTCAGGGTAGTTAATCCTGATATCTTTTTTGTTTGTAGGAATAACTGTTACTTCAAGGTTATAAATCTTGCCAAATTCTGCTTCTTCCGTCATTGCAGTACCTGTCATGCCGGAAAGTTTTGGATAGAGTCTGAACAAATTCTGGAATGTTATACTTGCAAGGGTTTGTGTTTCATCTTGAATTTTAACCCCTTCTTTCGCTTCAACAGCCTGATGCAGACCGTCAGACCAGCGGCGGCCTTCCATAAGACGCCCGGTAAATTCATCAACAATCATTACTTCACCGTCTTTTATAACATAGTCTGTATCTTTAATAAATAATTCTTTTGCTTTTAATGCTTGCAAAAGGTGATGTGCATATTGTGTTGAAATATCAAATAAATCTTTACACCCGATAAGCTCTTGTGCTCTGTCGATACCTTCTTCAGAGAGGATAACGTTTTTATTTTTTTCATCGACTTCGTAATCAACATCTTTTTTTAATTGCGGTGCAATTTTTGCCATTAATTTATATGTATCGGCAGATTTTTCAAGTTTTCCGCTTATAATCAAAGGCGTTCTTGCTTCATCAATCAAAATACTGTCGACTTCATCAATAATTGCATAATTATAAGGTCTTTGAACAAGCATGTCTATTGAGCCTGCCATATTATCTCTTAAGTAATCAAACCCGAATTCATTGTTTGTACCGTATGTAATATCACATTCGTAAGCAGCTTTTTTGTCTTCAAATTCCATCTCGTCCCTGCCGCCTGAGAGTATTACGCCGACAGAAAGCCCAAGGAATCTGTATATTCTTCCCATCCATTCACTGTCACGTTTTGCGAGGTAATCATTAACGGTAATAACGTGTACACCTTTACCTGTGAGAGCATTTAAATATGCAGGAAGTGTTGCAACAAGAGTTTTACCTTCACCTGTTCTCATTTCTGCGATATGACCGTTATGAAGAAAATATCCGCCCAGTAATTGGACATCAAAATGACGCATGTTTAAAGTTCTTTTTGCTGCTTCTCTAACAGTTGCAAATGCTTCAGGAAGAATTTTATCTAATGCTTCTTTTTCTAAAATTCTATCTGCTTTGGGATTATCAGAGGTCGGACGATGTGATAAAATTTCTTTAAATTCATCTGTTTTTGCACGTAATTCATCATCTGTAAGTTTTTCAAATTCTTCTTCCAGTGCGTTAATATGATCAACTATCGGCATTGCCTCTTTAATTTTTTTCTCGTTTGAGCCGCCTAATAATTTAACTAAAAACTTTAACATGTTTTGTCCCTTCTTCCCTCTTGTCTTTATTAATCATACCATAGAAATATTTATCTATATCTGCCCGACACGATAATTTTTCAAATTTGCTTTAATATTTCTTAATATAATGTTATAAAACAGCAAAAAATATTTTTCACAAGTATTCATGGAGTTGAATGACTCAACCAACATAAGGAGTGAATATGAACACTATTACAAGTTTTAACAGAAACAATCAATACCAAATGAAAAATAATCGTGTACAATCAAATGTGCAATTCCAAGGTTTAAATGTAAGAATGCTTACACCTAAGGGAAGAAGAATTCAACGAGGAATTATGGATCACCATACTGATATTGCACATCATTTGCAGCAAGATGTAGAGACAATTATTGATATAACTAAAGGTGCATCTTTAAAAAAATTAAGTTTATTAGATAGATTAGCCAATCGTGCTCTTTCTATTACATATAACCATCCTGAAAAGGCCCAAGAAGTAGGAGATTGTGCTATTAGTATTTTTAAAAAGATTAAAAAACCTTCTAAATCTCAGGCTTATATAATTTCTCATGGACATGGATCTTTCAATACAATAGATCGAATATTTACTGCTGCTCATAATGATCCTAAAAGATTTAAATTTGCAGTAAGAGTTAATAAAGAAATTTTAGATACAAGAGATGTGAAACATTCTGAAATGACTGCAGAATTGCTTGAATCTAAAAATAGTGATAAATATATTAATGATTTTGACAGTTATAAATCATATTTATTATTAAACAGAAAAGACAAGGATGCGGTTAAAAATCTCGATAAAATAGTTGAAAGCGGGCAATATGATGCAAGAAAATATGATATAGAACTTAAAAATAATAGAATTTTTGCTTCAGATTGTCTTTCAGAAACTCCTGTTTTAAATAAAAAAGTATTGACTGAAAATTATACAGAAGAAGGCAATACCTTTATAAATTATTTTATTGATAATTTTGGAATAAAAAATGAATCTTTACAAGCTGGCAATGATAAAGATCTTTTAGATATGTATAAATCTACAACAAAGGATAACCTTGATATAAGATTAGCTATTATAGATAAATTTCACTATCATAAATTCTTTAATTTTAATTCAAGAGGTCCAATTAAAACACAAAATAAAGAAGTTTCCGCATTAAAAGAATTATTTAATAAAGTTGAATCTGATAAGCATGCTAAAAATTTTATACAAAAAACAATAAATGACAATATTGATATTGATAAAATACAGGAATATGTTGATATTCTTAATGCCGTAGAACCTAAAAAATTAGATATTTATTATAATAATGCTAAAAATATTATGCATCAAACATCAGGTGAAAAACGTATTAAAGCATTATTGAAAGAAATAGACAATCCATTTTATAAAACACCGGAACGTATAGCACGCGAAAATTATGAAATTCAAGAAGGATATGCTAAAAAACCTTCTATAATTAAAAAAGCTAAGAAATATTTCTATAATGAAGTAAGTAAAATCAGATATAAGATGTCAAGCAAATCTGCTAAACAACAGCAAGAAGTAAAAGCAATTGATATTTCAACAATAGAAATGCCAAAATTTGAACCTCTTGCAAAAGAACCTGTAATTTCTAAACCAGCTTCTGAGGTAAAAGAAATTCTTCCGGTGCCAATCGCAGAAGTAAAAGAAACAGCTCCTGTAAAAGTTGTTGAAACTGCGAAAGAAGTTACCCCGGCTGTGGAAGTAAAAGCTGAAAAACCTGTTAAAGCAGTTAAGGTTTTACGTTTTGTTCCTAAAGCTCCTAATGCTAAAAAACTTGCCGTAATTAATGATGTTAACGGTATTATAGAAAAGAAACTCGGACCAAAAGTCTTAGAAGACCAAAAACGTGAGTACGCAATTAAAGCTACAAAAATGCGTATGAGTCTGTTACCTGAAATCTTTGCATCAATAAAAGAAACCAGAGCTGCAGATAGAAAAGCTGGTAAAAAGTTAAATGTTTCTAATAAAGATGCATACAGTTTATATTCAATCATTAACGGCAGAAACAAAAAGTTAGTAAACTATATGCTTAAGAAACGTAATGCTGACGGAACAAGAATGTTCAATATCAAAGACATTATTACTACAGTAAATGATGCTGAAAAGAAAGTAAGAATGGATAAATACGCTGCTCCTAAAACATACAGAGCCGCAGATGCAAAAGCTTACTTTAATGAACTTCTTGATTCCAAAATTCAACAATACGGAAAATTGGAACGCTCTAAAAAAACAAAATAAATTAAGAGGAAGTATATATAAAGACCGGTTTTATACCGGTCTTTTCTAACAAAAATTTAATCTTTTGTAATAAACACACATGTCATACATTTTTTATGTACAATGAAAAGTATGTTAAACAAATTAAAACACAAAGTAATTGTCTCTTGTCAGGCAATGCCAAGTGAACCGTTGTATAAAGAAGAGTGTATGACCGCTATGATAAAATCTGTTTTAAATGGCGGTGCTCAAGGTCTCAGAGTTGCAGGTGTGAGAGACGTAAAGATTGCAAAAGCTATATCAAATGTTCCTGTAATCGGGATAACAAAGCCGGAAGTAATTCCTAAAAACTGGAAAGAAATAGTCTATATAACGCCAACAGTTAAAGATGCAGTAGATTTAATCCAGGCAGGAGCAGATATAATAGCATTTGACGGGACATCCCGTCCGAGACCAAAATGTACATTGGAAGAAATAATAAAGTATATAAAAATCAATCGCAGAAAAGCAATGGCAGATATCTCTACTCTGGAAGAAGGGATAAACTGTGCAAAGCTTGGAGTTGATGTATTATCAACAACTCTGTCAGGATATACAACTCAATCACCGATTGAAGGTGACGGCCCGGATTTTAAACTTTTAGAAGCATTGGTTAAGGAAACAGATAAACCTGTTATTTTGGAAGGTCGAATCTGGGAGCCGGAACAAATTAATAAAGCATTTGAGTTGGGTGCACATGCTGTTGTAATAGGTTCGGCAATAACAAGACCGCAATTGATTACAAAAAGATTTATAAATAACGTGGATGAAAAATACAGAGTATAAATACTATGGATGAAGAAATCATAACAGAAGAACAAGAATACGAAGAAGAACAAGAGGAAATGATTTATCCGAAGTTTGAAACAGACGAATACGGGAACCCTATTCGTGATGCTCGTTTTTATCCGTTTGTAAGCCGTGTAATTTCGGCTGCAAATAAGGAGATTGCATCCAAATATAAATATAATCATTATGAATAAGGAATTGTTTAATGAGAAGAGCATTAACTTTTGATATCGGCGGAACAAAAATATATCATACAATAATTGACGAAAACGGTAATATTGCAGGTGAGATAGAAAAACACCAAACACCAAAATCTCTTGAAGATATAAAAGAGATTGTTTTGAATGCGGTAAAAAAATATGAAAATGAAGTTGATGCAATCGGAATATCAACAGCAGGAGCCGTAAATAATGAAAATACACGGGTAATTAGTTCTACCGGGAATCTGGTAAGCAATTATCGTGATTTTGATTTCCAAGCTATAAGCAACTTACCGGTGTACGTCGAAAATGATGCAAACTGTGCAGCCTGGGCAGAACATGAAATCGGTGCATCAAAAAACTGCCCGTATTCAGTTATGCTTACTCTAGGTACAGGTGTTGGCGGCGGTATTATTATTGATAATAAACTTTATAAAGGGAAATCCGGTGCTGCAGGTGAAATGCATTTTAAGATGTATTCAGATAAACGCAGAAAATGTACCTGCGGTGCATATGATTGTTTTGAAGCTTATGCCTCAGGAACAGGATTGAAAAAAACAGCAGAAGAAATGAGCGGAAATCCGGATATAACAACTTACGATGTTGTTGAAGGTGCTGATAAGGGCAACCCATTAATGAAAGATATTCTTTCAAAATGGCAAGAGTATATTACACTTGGAATAATCGGTTTGGCTAATTTATTTGATCCTGATTGTATAGTATTATCAGGTTCTATGGCTCAGTTTGTTAATACCGAAGAGGTAGAAAAAAACGTCAATAGCGAAATTGTAACAACAAAAACATCGATTCGTCTAGCGACTGCCGGAAATTATTCAGGCATGATAGGCGCCGGATTATTGGCAATAAAATCACTCGGGGATTAAGATGGGTAAAGCAAAAAAAAGAAGTTTAGCCCTCGGAATAAACAATAAAATATCAAATCTTACGAGGGAAGATGCTATAACGCAAATTGTACAAAATATTGAGAACAAACAAGAAGTCATAGAGTTAATTACGCTATTTGGAGTTACGGCAGAAGAACTATTAGAAGCAGGTGCTTCTTATGAAGATGTCGTATCCTTCGGGAGAATAATTGTATGATAAAATTCTTTAAATCCTGGGCAGAAATTACCAGAATATATGCATTGCCAATGTCAATTTTTTCATGGTTTGCAGCTTTTGCATATTCTTTCGCAAATAACGGCAATATAACTTATGGTTTTATTGCTCTTGCAGGGATTTGTTTGGCACACCTTGGTGCAAATATGTTTGATGACTATGTTGATTTTCATGTTTTACCCAAAAAGTATGATGAAGATGACAATCTTATACTAATGAACGCACAAAAAAATAAATGCAGTTATATTCTGGATTCGACTATAACAATTAAACAACTTTTTTTTGCTGTCATACTATGTTTTGTAACAGCATTTAGTATAGGGGTTTATTTAGCATCAAAAACAGGAATGGGTGTGTATATTTTCATGGTTCTGGGAGGTTTTTTAGGCGTAGTATACCCGTTGATGGGGAAATTAAGATTATGCGAAACAATTATTGCTCTAATCTACGGCCCGCTTCTTTTTGGCGGGGTTAACTATGTCATGACAGGCAGTTATGATTGGCATACTCTTATTGTTTGTATACCTACAATGCTAATGACGGTTAATTTGTTGTATACGGATACAATGCTTGATTATGATATTGATAACAATGAAAGAAAAAAAACGATAGCAAATATGTTTTCGTCTAAATTAAAGGCACATGCTTTTCATAAATTTTTATTGATATCCGCATATTTATCTGTTTGCTTAATTGCAATTTTTGATATATCAGATTGGGAAATATTTTTGACGTGGGGAACAATTCCTTTGGCTTTAAATTTGTTAGATTCAATGAAAATGTATATTACGGATGATAATACCGACCCTGAAAAACAAGATTTTGTAAGCTGTATGGACAATTTGGATGAAGTTCAAAAATCAGAGGCAGAAGCATTTATGTTTAGAATGTATCAGGCAAGAAATTTAATGGTGTGCTTTTCTCTTATTTTTGGGTTAACATTAATGTTATACAAGTAGAGAAATATATTACATAAATTCCGACTATCATAAATAAAAGAGAGAACAAAGATGAATCAAGGTTACAGAGAAGATATAGGTAAAGGCAGAGTTATAGATGTTATTACATCTATGAATCAAGGTTATCTTTATGACATGCCGGTAACACGACATGTACTCTGTGATTATACAATGTTTACCAAAACCCCTGTAATATTGAATATTTCTAATACTAAAATTAAAGAATTATGATTGGAAAATTATTAGGTTTGGTTTAGAATAAGGATATAATTTAAGGTTAGAAATATGAAATATTCAAAATACTCAGCTGTAATAATAGGTAGCGGTGTGTCAGGTTTATTTTGTGCATTAAAGATTGCACAACAAATAAAACTTCCTGATGGACTTTTAGTCATAACTAAATCGAATTTTGGTGAAAGCAATTCCCGTTATGCTCAGGGCGGTATAGTCGGGGTTATGCATTCTAATAAAGATGATTCCGTAGAACTCCATACGCAGGATACTTTAAAAGCCGGAGCGGGGTTAAGCGATATAGATGCCGTCAGATTTATTTCGGAAAACTCTGATGAGGTAATTAATGACTTAATTGATTTTGGGGTAGAATTTGACAGGGATGAAAACGGCGAACTTACTTATACCCTTGAGGCTGCACATAGTGTTCGCAGAATCCTTCATTCCGGAGGTGATGCAACAGGAAGTGTCATAGAAAAAACTCTCTGCAAGAGAACAAAAGAAAATCCAAATATAGATATAATGGAAGATTCTATCGTAACAGAACTTTTAATAAATACGGACAGCGAATGCAAGGGTTTAATAACATATAATTCATTAACGAACGAATACCAAACAATTTATTCATCAGCGATTATTCTTGCAACCGGAGGAATAGGACAGTTGTATAAATATACAACCAATCCGACAGTTGCAACCGGTGACGGTTTGGCGCTTGCTTATAATGCAGGTGCTATATTGCAGGATATGGAATTTGTTCAATTCCATCCGACAGCTCTTTGTATTCCGGAATCTAAAAAAAGATTTTTGATATCTGAATCTGTAAGAGGTGAAGGGGCAAAACTTGTTGACAAAGACGGCATTGAATTTATGGCAGAATACCATGAACTAAAAGAACTTGCTCCAAGAGATGTTGTAACTCGTGCGATTTTTGACAGAATGCATAAAACAAATTCTGATAACGTATATCTTGATGCAACAAGAATACCTGCCGAGAAACTTGCAAAAAGATTCCCTACGATATCAAAAGTTTGTAAGAAATACAATATTGATATGTCAAAGGATTTGATACCGGTTGCACCTGCTGCACATTATATGATGGGCGGTATCAAGACTAATCTTGAGGGCAGAACATCTATAAGAGGTTTATATGCAATAGGTGAATGTGCATCGACGGGTTTACATGGCGCAAACAGACTTGCAAGCAATTCTCTTTTAGAATGTGTCGTATCAGCACATGAACTTGCTAATTACCTTACATTCGTCAACCTCGTTCCGCCAAGAAGAATTGATGAAAGTATTAAACACGTGATAGACAGTTATTCTATACCGATGAGTGATGTTGATTACGATATTGATTCTATGAAATCCGAACTTGAAGAAATTATGTGGGAAAACGCAGGTATTTTTAGAACGGAAGAATCGCTTCTTAGAGGTTTGGATTTGATTTATCGTTTAAAAGCTAAATTTGACAGGAACACAAAATGTTTAAATAAGTCTGAATACGAATTTAGAAATATGTTAACTGTTTCTCAATTGATAATAAAATCTGCATTAAAACGTTGTGAATCAAGAGGGGCACATTGTAGATTAGACTATCCTGAAACAATAGAAACAGGCATTCACAACTGTATTATTAAAGGACAGGGAGAACCGAGTTTTGTTAAATAAATTTTTGATAGAAGAACATGTTAAACAAGCACTTAAAGAAGATATCAGTTTTGAAGATATAACAACTGATAATCTTGTATCCGAAGATGATATTCTTGAATGTTCTCTAAATACACGTGTTGACGGAGTATTATGCGGATGTGATGTTTTTAAAACGGTATTTGAAATTCTTGATAAAAATGTAGAGATTAAATTCTATTTCAAAGACGGTGATGTAATCAAAAAGGGTGATAAAATTGCAGATATTAAGGGGTCTGCAAGAGCTGTTTTAACCGGTGAAAGGACAGCACTTAACTATGTTCAAAGAATGTCAGGTATTGCAACAGAAACCAGAAAATATCAGGATGTAATAAAAGATACTAAAGCCAAAATTGTAGATACAAGAAAAACAACACCTTGTTTCAGAATATTCGAAAAATATGCGGTCAAAACAGGCTGCGGCTCTGTTCACAGATTTAATCTTTCAGATTGTGCCATGATTAAAGATAATCATGTAAAATTTGCAGGCAGTTTAACAAACGCTGTGGATATTTTAAAAAAATCAATATCTCATGCTCATAAGATTGAAGTTGAATGTGACACATTGGCTCAGGTTGATGAAGCGTTATCCTGCGGAGTTGATATTATAATGCTTGATAATATGCCTTTGGACAAAATGAGAGAAGCAGTTCTCAAAATAAACGGAAAAGCTGTTGTTGAAGCAAGCGGTAATGTTAATTTGACAACATTAAAAGATATTGCATCAACAGGTGTTGATATAATTTCATCCAGTGCAATAGTTGCTAAGGCCCCAACTCTTGATTTAGGATTGGATTAACCTTGTACTTTTATTTTTTTAGATGCTTCATTCCAGGCATTTTGTTCTGCATTGAATGTGTTTTGAGCATCTTTTACCCCGGTATCTGCTTTATCTGCAGGTACTCCGTATCTTTCAGCCGCTTTTTTATCATTAGCTGCAGCTTGAATACCTCTTAATGTCATAAACAATTTTTGACATTCTGCCGGTCTTGCAGATTCATCAGCATCTTTTAAGCCTTTTACTGCTTTTTCAATTTTTGCTTTATCTGCATCTGATGCAGATTTTTTCAAATCATCTGCTTTTGCATAAAGAGCTTTTGATATAGCTTCAAAGTTATTGTTGATTAATGGAGTCCACATTTGAGAAGTTCCGGTTTGGAATTTTTCATTTCTCATATAGCTTCCGATTACATCAAGAACATTATCTTTGGTTAAAGAGCTTCCTACTACTTTGAAGTTTGCATCAGTTCCTCCGTTTGCAAATACTTCAGCCCATTGTTCGGCTATTTTATCTGCACTGGTTGTTTTTGATTTTAAATCTTTTTCGTATAATTTTTTAGCAGCTTCGTTTAACTTATCAGAATCGATTTCCTTCATCAATTCATCAAGTTTTGCTATACCTTTTTTGTAATCATTTTTCATTGCTTTTCTGATTTCAGCAATTTCATCTTTGTAATCACCGCATTCAAGGATTAATTTAACTTTTCTTTCAAATACGGCTTTATCTGATTTATCCGCTTTGTCATCATCTGCAACATTGCCGTTTTGTGTAGGTTTTGTAAAATTGATTCCTGACATGGTTCCAAAATTACCAAATTTTACACTGCCTAATGCAAATTTTGCAGGGTTTATGCCATATTGTGCTAAAGATTCCATTGTAATTTTATTATTATATCCGCTCAAGCCGATATCAAAATTTCTTAATGTGCCGTCTGAATAATTAGTAGGGTCAGCAAAAATACCATACATTTCTAATCCAAATGGTACAGGCGGCATTGTATAGCTGTTGTGAATATCAACAGGATTGATTGGAGCGAATTGTGCCGTTGTCCAGAAATTATTTGTTAATGCTAACGGAATGTTCATATATTCTAATCTAACGTTTGCCCAAGGTGATGGGTCTATAAGATTAGCAAATGTATAATTCCCAAAACTATAAATATCTCCGGTCATAATTTATTATCTCCTAAATATCCCTTATACATTTATAAAGTTTTTGGGTGAAACATAATTGCCTTCATGTTTTTAGCAAGTTTACAAATTGTTACAAAGCGGGGTATTTATTACAAAATGTAACAAATTTGACAAAAAATGAATCAAAAAACGCAATTTTTTATTATTAAAATACTTTAGTAAAGTATAAAGCTCTCTCTTCTTATTTAAACGGACAGACCTTGATAACACAAGGTCTTTTTTTTGTGCGTGGGTAAATGGGGGTGTATTTCCGCCATTTTGTGAATCGGGGGTAAATGATTTTACGTCATTACGAGGAATAAAGTGCCGAAATAATCTTTCTGACAAATGATTAAGTGACGCAAAAATTCTGATGGTAAAGCTCGAAGAATCTCTTTTGGATATGTGAATTGATTAAATACATTTCTGTAAAATTTTAATAAAATTATCATGAATAGTAGTCCCGATAATATTGTTGGTTAAAGTCAGAACAAGTTATCATTATTAAAAATATTATCTCCCCACCATTTGGATGAATTCTAAGTTTTTCCTGTGGTATAAATATATCTTATTATGATATAATTTAGCCTAGAGGATAATTATATGGATTTAATGCATCTTTTAAAAGACCCGCCTATTCAAATTATCTTGACAGTATTTTCGTCAAGTTTGATTTATACTATCCGAAGCTATTCAATGCTTGGTAAAGAGTTAAAAAAATTAAATACATCGATTGCTCCATTTGAAAAAGGTAATATATCGTATAAGTTTGAAGAATTTAAACATGCAATGACATCAAGCCGTTTAGGTGCAAAACCGTGGGAAGATTTTAAAAGTACTTTAGTTTTTTCTGAAAATATTGCATATCAAGATAGCGATACTGAAGAATTAGAATATGATTCGGTATCAGACTCTATGTCAGAAATTCAGACAACAAGTGATGCATTAGATTACTTTAACGAAGAAACTTTAGCTTATGCTCATTATAACAGGCATATTATTGCGCTTGCTCCGACTTTGTTAACAGGTTTCGGGCCTTTATTTACATTTATTATGATTGGTACAGCTTTTGGTATGCTGGATTTTTCCAGTACGCAAGCCTTAACGAAATCAATTGCAGGATTCGTTGGAACCATGCAGGTTGCGGCGATGTGTTCCGTATTTGCTGTAGCATCTGCTCTTATATTTATGAGTGTAGATAAATTCTGGTTTTCAAAATGGATTTTACCTGCAGTTGCTCAGGTCCAAGGTAAAATTACGGAATTGTTTACTACTATTTCAAGTGAAAAATTCCTTGTTGATTTACTTAAGACAACAAAAACACAGTCACATGAAAATGTTGTATTGTTAAGAACTCTGCCTTCAACATTTGCAGGTTCTATAAAAAAAGATTTGACAAATATTGTTGTGCCTTATCTTGATAGTATGATTTTTGGAATTAATAATCTAAACAAAACAATGGAGAAAAAATCTGCAGGCGGGGATGACGATTTAAGCGGTTTATTCTAATTGGGATTTTTAAAATGGCAAGAAGAAAACATGCAGAAGCAGAAGAAAACATATTTTGGGTAACAATGTCAGACTTGTTCCTCGGGATGTTCATGGTTTTTGCAACCTTGTTTTTTGCTTTTGTTACCAATTCCGGACAAGGTTCTCAAGCCGCTCAGGAAGCAACGACTGAAATGGTTCAGGAAGTTGTTCAAGAGATGGAAAAACAAAATATCAAAGTTCGTATGATTGATGAAACAAAACCTGAGCAGCCGACAAAAGACCAGAGTAAAGTTCATGTTGAGATGGATCCTGTAACCGGTTTGGTTAGAATTTCTGACCTTGAATTATTCGCCTTGAATAGTTCAGAACTTTCACCTAAAGGAAGAGCTTTTCTTAACAAATTTATACCTGTTTATTTTGATTCAATATACAAAAAAGAATTATCGCAATATATTTCTGCGGTAGTTATACAGGGGCATACGGATTCAACATTATTTAGAGGAAATTATACCGTTGAGCAGCAATACCTTAAAAATATGAATCTTTCTATGAATCGTGCTTATAACGTTGCAAACTTTATATTTTACAAGTGTTCAAACAAGCCTTATCAGAAAGAACTTACACATACTATAAAAGTAGAAGGTGCAAGCTCTTCAAGACCGATTACAATTAACGGAAAAGAAGATAAAAATAAAAGTCGTCGTGTAGAACTAAGGCTCTTATTGAAAAAACCTACAGACGATGTCTTATCACAATTTTTAACAAATGGTGCTAATTATGAAAACATTCGATAAAGAACTAATACTTGAAACAATAAATATGATTAAACTCCATAATCTTGATATCCGAACCGTTACAATGGCGATATCTTTAAGAGATTGTATGGATAGAGATGTAAACAGAGTATGTGACCGTATCAGAAAAAAGATTATGTACCATGCGAAAGATTTAATCCGTTACGCAAACGAAATAGAAAACGATTACTCTATTCCGATTGTAAACAAGAGAATAGCAGTTACACCTATTTCAATTATCGGTGAATCCTGTGACAGCTATGATTACATAAAAATAGCCAAAACTCTGGATGAAGTTGCAAATGAGATTGGAGTAGATTTTATTGGCGGTTTTTCGGCTCTTGTAGAAAAAGGCTGTACTAGAGGGGATACAGCACTTATAGAATCAATACCTGAAGCATTGGCAAATACAAGTAAATTATGTTCATCGGTTAATGTTGCATCTTCAAAAGCCGGTATCAATATGGATGCAGTGTTACAGGTTTCAAAAATTATTAAAGATGCTGCTGCATTAACACGTGATACAGACGGACTTGCCGCTGCAAAATTTGTTGTATTCTGTAATTCGGTTAATGATAACCCGTTTATGGCAGGTGCATACTGCGGTTACGGAGAACCGGAATGTGCGTTGAACGTTGGAGTCTCAGGGCCGGGAGTTGTAAGAGCGGCAATAGAGAGCCTGCCAAAAGATGCTAATTTCTCAACTCTTGCAAATACGATTAAACAAACTGCATACAAAATAACTTCAACCGGTGAACTTGTCGGCAGACAGCTTGCAAAAAAATTAAATGTACCTTTCGGTGTAATAGATTTATCGCTTGCTCCGACACCTGCAGAAGGCGATAGCGTTGCAGGAATATTCCAGGCAATGGGATTAGAACATGCCGGAGCACACGGAACAACAGCAGCACTTGCAATGCTGAATGATGCAGTGAAAAAAGGCGGTATTATGGCAAGTTCTTATGTAGGCGGATTATCAGGCGCATTTATTCCTGTATCAGAAGATGCCGGCATGATTGAATCTGCCTCAAAAGGTGTTTTAACATTTGATAAACTTGAAGCGATGACATCGGTTTGTTCTGTAGGTCTTGATATGATTGCAATTCCGGGGGACACTCCTTCAACTACAATTGCAGGTATAATTGCAGATGAAATGGCGATAGGTATGATTAACAAAAAAACAACCGCTGTCAGAATTATTCCGGCAGTCGGGAAAAAAGTCGGTGACACAGTTGTCTATGGCGGACTCCTTGGCGAAGCTCCTGTTATGAAAGTTAATTCTCTTTCATCTGCAGATTTTGTAAACAGAGCAGGACGAATACCGGCACCGATTCACAGTCTAAATAACTAGAGGTTGAAAAGTGAAACACATGATTCTTAATATTCACTATTCACTCCTCACTAATCACTAATTATGAACTATATTTTTTATTTTTTAATAGTAATATCAATCATTGCAGGTGCCGTTAACGGTAAACTTCCTGATGTTGTTAATTCTATTCTGACGGGTGCAGAACTATCCGTAAAAGTTGCATTTTCGCTTATCGGGATTATGGCGTTCTGGCTTGGAATGATGAGAATTGCAGAAAAAGCCGGATTGGTAAAACTTATTGCAAAATTGATTAAACCAATAACAAAATGGTTGTTTAAAGATATTCCGTCTGATTCTCCGGCACTCGGGAATGTTGCTCTGAGTTTTTCTGCGAATGCCCTTGGACTTGCCAATGCTGCAACACCTATCGGGTTAAAAGTAATGGAAGAATTGCAGGAAGAAAACAAAGACAAAGAATCTGCATCGGATGCGATGTGTGTATTTCTTGCAATGTGTACGGCAGGATTCCAGCTTGTTCCTGCAACAGTTATTGCAATATTGGTTGGTGCAGGTGCAAAAAATCCTACGGAAATTATTGCGCCTACTATGCTTGTAACAGCAATTGCGTTTCTTTCATCTATAATGATAGCAAAAATCCTCGGAAAATTATGGGTAAAACAGGAGGTCAAAAATGATTAATTTGATATCCTTATGGGCAATACCTGTTATACTCTTTGTAATACTTACAATGGGATTAATCAAAAAAGTTCCTATATACGAAGAATTTACCGAAGGTGCAAAAGACGGGTTTAAAGTTGCCGTAAATATTATCCCGTATCTTGTTGCGATAATTGTTGGTGTATCAATGCTCAGGGCATCAGGTGTAATAGATTCTCTGGCACAATTTATGTCACCTTTATTACACAAATTTATGATACCCGTGGAAGCACTTCCTGTAATGATTGTTCGCTCATTATCCGGAGCTGCAACTCTCGGGTTGTTCTCTGACATAGCACATCATTTCGGACCCGACAGTTATGCAGCAAAACTATGCGCAGTAATAGTCGGAAGTTCCGAAACGACATTCTATGTGCTTGCAGTGTATTTTGGATCTGTAGGTATAAAGAAGGTTAGATATGCGATGTTAACAGGGATTATTGCTGATTTTATAGGAGTTGTTGCAGCAGTAGCGGTTTGTTCGCATTACTTTCTGCCCAGCATTGGGTAAATTCTTTTACCGCTGAATCTTTCACAACTTTTTTTACTAATACAGCATAGTTTATATCAACAAAATTTATTTTTGGAAGCTTTTCTACAATATATTCATTGCCGCCGCAATTGTGGCAAAAGTTTGCTTCCGGCATGATTTCACCGTTTTTTATAATAGCTTTTTCTTTTATCCCGCAGCAGGCACATCTTACAATATACCATTCGTTTTCAATTAATTCGCCGCAATCCGGACAATAACTGAATTCTGCCTGCGGAGATACATGCTCATGCTGGCACGTATGACATCTTCTGAACAAATCCATTAAAAACATATACACCTCAATTCTACATAAATGTTTTAATGATGTTTTTTTAAAAGTCAACAGGGGTAAATAAATTTTTATGAATATTAAATATTGAGGAAAATATACCGGTTTAGAAGCCTGCTATTTATTCAGTCCTATCTCATCTTCTATTTGATTAAATTTATTTTTAGTTGTAATAACATATTCATTAAAAATTTCTAAAAAACATGATAATGCTAATTTGTAATCATCCCACAATCCATTTTCATGTGAACGATAGATGAAATCTATCAGGTGGCGGACATTAAACATTCTGCCGGAATAGCTGTTTAATTCTTCTTTTAATTCATTATCTAAATAAATTTTTTCTGTCATAAAATGTTCCTCTTAATTAATATAGTAATTATTTGCTAATTATAGAATAAAAATACTATAAATGTCAATATTTTACTCGTAAATATATTCTATTATTAGAAGATATACTATAATTCTAGATTATGAACGCTATAAATGAAGTAAAAATGTTAGCTGCTAAAAAAGGTATTACTCTAACAAGTATTGCAAAATATTTGTCAGAAAACAGTGATAAAAAATATACATTAGATGGACTATCAAAAAAATTAAGGGCTGGTACAATAAAATACTCTGAAATGAAACTTATAGCAGAAGCGCTGGGTTGTGAATTAATATTTAAAGAAAAAGAGTAATATTTCTTATTTGAAATATCTATTGATTTTTCTAAAAAGTCGCTTATAATATGTGTATAGGGAAAAGACCTAAAGAGATCCCATCTCTTTAAGTCTTTCTAACTCCCTATTTAAGTAAAACAAGTGCTATGATTATCAACAAGATAAGCCATAGCGCTTTTTTGTTATACAGAATTTCACTTTTTCTCACCACCTTTCCGCTTTAGTCCTCTTAACAAGTCTGTGTCGGGGGTGGTAAACGGGAGCTTACCCTGCAAATATTCTAACATGGATTTTTCAGACAAAATTATGGACAACTATTTTGTGGTGCTATAATAATATTAAATAAAGGAGTGAAGATTATGGGAATTAAGCCTTGGGCAGAGTATTTTATGGATTTGGCAAAAACTTGTTCAACACGTTCTAATTGTATCAGAGCGCATGTCGGTGCTGTTATTGTCGGTCAGGATAAAAAAATTAAAGCAACAGGATACAATGGTACGCCATCCGGAGTTGAATCGTGCTACGAAAGAGGCGAATGTTTCAGAATCAAACATAAAATCCCGTCCGGCACAAGATATGAAACCTGCCGTTCTATCCATGCCGAACAAAACGCAATTATTCAAGCCGGCCAGGATAGATGTATGGGTGCATCTATGTATATTTACGGACATAATTTTATCTGTATTTTATGCAAAAGGTTCATAGTTCAATCAGGAATAAAAGAAGTCTTTTTGAGAAAAGATGATAATTCTGAAATAATCAGAGTAACAGTTGAAGATATAAAAAGAGAACTTGATGAACAAACACAGTTGGTTTAATTATTTAACCAGTTTTTGTGTGTCAATATATCCGCTGTAACCGAATGCTGCAAGGTCTTTTGCTGTATAAGTTTTTCGTATTAGACCGTCGCGGCGGTTGATTTCTTTAAATTCTCCGATATTTTGGTTTCCGTTAATTCCTTCATGAGCAAGTGATACCATTTCTCGTTCGGATACATCTGTTTTATATTCATTTGCATTACCTTCAATAACGGTTATCGTACCATCTGGATTTACGGATTCCAAAATCCCGATGTGGCTGGCTTTTTCTTCTGTTACTTGATTATTAGGAAGAATTGCTACAAACGGTGATTTCCAGATGATCAGATCACCTTCGTGCATATTTTTAATTTGTTCTTTTATTTGAGTTTCTCTTGAATTGCGTTCTACAATAAAATTAGAAGGATTAATGTCTTCTGTATGTATTGGGTTATATATATTATTTTGATTTCCCCAATCAATAAATTCCTGAACAGCTTTTTTGTGTTTGCCAATATTCATGCCGGCTTCTTTTGCAATATGGCTTACTGCATGAGCGCACCATTGATGGTCCGAAGTTCCGTATCTCCCTATAAGATGCATTTGTGTATTATTACGTTCCTTAGCTGGTAATTTGTTGTATTCTTCAGGTGTAACTTCTTGTATTCCGAGATGTTTTTGTGCAACATCAAGCAGGTGAGTTCTATGTTCTTGTTTATACAATAAAGATTCTGTTTTTTTGCCGAATGGTTTTTGGATATTTCCGACTTTCGGGATAATTATTTTTTCTTTCTTAGGTAAAAAAGGAGTTAAACTAAATTCTTCAAAAGGGGATTTTAAACTTAATTTAAAGTAGCCATCGAATAAAGGATTTTCATACTTTGCAGAGTCTGAATAATGATTCCCTCTTTTTTTGTATTTTGAATCTTGATTGTATGTTGTTATATCGTAATTAAAAAAACTCATAATAATCCCCTGTATTAATATAAAGTGTTTTTTAAGCAAAAAATTGACTGTATTTTAATAAAAATTTAAAAACCTTTAATAAACCGGTAAATATGTTAAATTATTTTTATATTTGCAAAGTATCATGTTAATATGAATGATTTTTTTGATAAATTTACACAAAGAGAACGTGAAGTATTAGACTTACTGGTTGAAGGGTATTCTAATCCTGAAATAGCCGAAATGCTTAATATTACTATACACACTGTAAAGGCTCATATTTCTTCTATGTATGTAAAAGCAGGAATTTATTCAAGAGTCAGGCTGGCTGTAAGAGCTTGCCGGGAAAAAATGACTAATAAAATTATAATTAAATAATATTTTACCTGACTTGCCCTCTTTACTATGTGATATAATAATCTTATGCTGCCAAAACAATTCAGACTGAAAAATAAATCAGCATTTAATGCCACATACCGTGTAAAGAATTCATTTTATAAAAGCGGTATTATAATGTTTGCGGGCAAAATAGCAAATACTAAGATTAATACCAAGATAGGATTTGTTGTAAGCAAAAAAACTCATAAACGTTCTGTTAAACGTAACAGGCTGAAACGGCTTATGCGGGAAAGCGTTCGTTTGATAATTAAAAATGGGTTTGATTTTCATAACAGACAATCCATAATTTTTGTCGGTAAATCTCAGGCTCTCGGCAAGTCATTTGACGAAATAGATAATGCCATTAAATTATTATTAAAGGAGCTTGACTAATGCCTATGATAGATAGGGCAACACCGCCCAATGTAAGAGTAAATGATGAAACAAAGCTTTATCCTAGATATCCTTCAGGACTTTTAGAAAACCAAAGTACACTGTATAGATACGGTTATTCAGATTGTAAACACCCGATATTAAGAATACCGGATTACATAAGCGATTATAACGGCAAGTACTTAAAACCCGGTTTATATGAACTTGCGCTCAGTGATGATAAGGAATTTTTATTGTTTATTCAATCAGGCGAGCTTATGGCTGTAATCCCTGTATTCAAATTGGCAGAGAATCAGGCGGAAGTTGAAAAATATAAAAAAGAACGTGATATGAATACGGGAAAAATCAAGTATAAACCTGAGCGTACAAGATTTCAGGAACGCTTGCATAAGGCTTTGCAGCGAAAATATGCAGAAGATGCAATTACTCCTGAACCTGAAGAATATGTTTACCAAAATGCAACTATTGAATACATGCCGGAAGCGGGCTATTATCTTGTAACGTATGAAAACGGAATGTATCGTGCCTGGGGAGCAATCAAGACCCGTTCAGGATTTGGAAAAAATCCGCCTCAGTTAAGAGGGAAAAACTAGAATAAGGGGTTAGAATTGTGTTGCTACTACTTTTGTGAATTGGGGGCAAATGAATTAGCTCTATTCCTTTCCCGACTTGGGGAAGGCTGGGATGGGCTCAGGAATTATTTTTGTTAATCTCCTTCCCTGTTTAGGGAAGGCTGGGATGGGTATTGGTCATATAAATATTAATCAGCACCCACCTCTTATCCTCCCTCAAAAGGGAGGAAGATTGTCATAATTTGTTTCTTAAACATCGCCAGCCAAGCAGCGACCCTGCCTGGAAGACCCGCCGGAGGCAAGAAGAAAAGTTAAGAGGGAAAAACTAGCCGGATGGCTAGTATCCATGCCGGTACTCCGGCATAATGTTTCTTCTATATTTCAGATTAAATTAATAATGACCCCAAAAATAGGAGAAATATTATGAATTATAAAAATATAGAACTTGAAGGAATTGATGCAAACGGTAATCTTACAAAGACAAAACTTGCAGATTTAAAAGGTAAAAATATTATTTTGTATTTTTACCCTCAGGATGAAACTCCGATATGTACCAAAGAGGCTCGCAATTTTAGGGATGCATTGAAGAGATTGCCGGAAGATACAGTAGTTATCGGTGTAAGCCCTGATAATATAGAATCTCACAAAGAATTTTTTGAAAAACATAATTTAAACTTTGAGATACTTTCGGATACGGAGCAAAAACTTGCAAAAGCGTTCAAAAATGTTACGGAAACAGTAGACGATAAAATGGATACTCTGAAAGAAAATATCAAAGATAAGTTTGAAGACGTAAAAGATATTATTCAGGATAAAAAAGTGGAAATGAAAAAACGTCACGAAATGAAGCAGGAAAAAGAAATAGAAAACAGACCGGTTACAATGCGTTCAACATTTATTATCGGTAAAGACGGAAAACTTTTAAAAGAAATGCGTAATATTGATATTCAAGGACATGTTGAAGAAATTATCGACTATGTGCAGACATTATAAATAATACTTAAGGAGTCGTTACATGATGACTCCTTTTTTATATGTTTATAGTATCCTGTCTGTATGATAAGAAAAATCGTCATATTATTGTTTGTATTATTAGGGATATCAAATATTGTACTGGCGGGGGCAATAAGTCCGCAGCTTGAAGAAGAAATGCGGTATAATATTTCAAAAATTTACGGCAAAGATAAAACTGACGAGGTATTTGATAACATAGAAAAACTTGCGGAAAAAGCCAAAAAGCAGCGCCCGAGAAATTTGGTTTATGAAGATTTAACAAGACCGGATGACTGGTACAAAGATGAAATAATCTACATGTTCTATGTAGACCAGTTTGGAACAGTTACTTCCGATAAACCGAATACTTTTAAAGATTCAATAAAAATGCTGGATTATTTAAAGGATTTAGGAATAACGACAATATACATATTGCCGTTTGCGGATTCTCCGATGGGTGATTCCGGTTTTGATGTAAAAAATCCGAATAATGTAAGACAGGATTTAGGCGGCATGCCGGAATTTAGAGAGTTTGTTCTGGCAGCCCGAGAAAAAGGTTTCAAGATAAAAGCAGATTTAATCCTTAATCATTTTTCCGATCAGCATGAATGGTTTCAATCGGCTCTAAAAGGTGACTTAGATAAGTTGAACTATTTTATTGTAAGAGAAGACATGCCTGAATACACAAAATATGTTGATAAGAAAAAAGGAACAATTGTTGAATACAAAGAGCCAGATGGCAAAATTTCTAAAAGACGTTTGATTTTCCCTGATATCACCGAAAACCATTATAGAAAGGTGACAATTAACGGTAAAGATTACTATATTTATCATACGTTTTACCCTTTTCAGCTTGATATAAACTGGGAAAATCCAAAAGTTTTGTATTATTGTCTTGAAACAATCAGTTATTGGGCGAATATTGGTATTGATATATTTAGAATGGATGCTATTCCTTATTTCTCAAAAGAGGAAGGGACGGATGCAGAAAATCTGGATACTACGCATTATATTGTAAAACTTTTGAGTGAATACTTACAGGCAACGGCTCCTCGTTCTGTGCTGCAGGCGGAAGCATGCCAGAAACCGAAAGATATTCTTCCTTATTTCGGGAAAGAAAGAGAGATTATAACTAGTATTGATAACCGTCAAAAGCATTTGACAAGAACGGATGAAATACAGATAGCGTATCATTTTCCATACATGCCGGCATTATGGGCAATGTTTATAACGGAAGATTATAAATATTTTCAAGATGCGAATAAACACACTCCGAAAATTCCTGATACTGCAAGCTGGGCAACATTTTTAAGAGTACATGATGAATTAACGCTTGAGATGATAACTCCTGACGACAGAGAAATAATATATGAAGAGTTAGAACCTAAAGGATGTGAATTTAGAAAAGGTTTAGGTGTTTCTGGCAGAGTCGCAAACTTTTTAGACAACAATCCGGATAGGATAAACCTTGCATATTCCGTATTACTTTCCATGCCGGGAATCCCAATAATATATTACGGAGATGAAATAGCAGCACAGAATAATTTTGATTATGCTGATAAATCCGCTCAAAAACGAGAAAAACAATCTAAGAAAAACAGGATAAAACTTCTGTCATTCTTTGACAGCAGAGATATTAACAGAGGGAATATCAGATATCAGTCGTTTATTGATTCAATGAAAAATAAAAACAGTCTAAGTTCAAAAGTTAGAAACAGAATTAAGTATATGATAAAACTCCGGAAAATGACTCCTGCCATGTCCAGAGGCTCTTTTGAAATTATAAAAACAAAATCTCCGAGTATATTTGCTTACGTTAGAGAATATGGAAATTCAAAATATATTATTGTTCATAATCTATCTAAAGAAAAACAAAAAATAGAGATAGATATACCGGCATGTGTTGTTGACAAAGATAAGGACGGATGTATATTGTGCCGAAACATGCTTGATAATAAAAGATATAAGTTTGTTGATAAACAAATGCATTTGGTAATGCCTTCTTATGCAACAATGTGGTTGATGTGTAAGTAGAGCGGGAATAATATTTTTTATTTACATAAAAAATATTATAATAAGGGGTAAATATATAAGGTTTATTTTAAAAATACTCATTAAAATATAAATATTTTCTTGTCTCAAGCTAATCAATCTCCTTCCCCGACTTGGGGAAGGTTGGGATGGGGAGTGGTTCATTACTCCGAATGTTAGTAATGTAATTTCAATCAATTCATTTACCAATAGCGGGGTTTATGCACCCCTGCACCCCGCATCCCCATTTCTTTGCCATCAAAGAAACGGGGAACAAAGAAACTGCCGACTTGAACTCCGTTCGCTAATACTCACTAATTTCAACCCCAGAAATGTGAACTCGCTACGCTCAAACAGCACATTTCCTGTCATTGTTTCAATAAGTGAGTATTGCTCACTCCGTAAAAGTCGGGGGTAAACAAAAGATATATATTTAATTTCATTGCTAATGTCCGAAAAATCGATTCACTACTCACGATTCACGTGCCTAGTCACTGTCTTGGATTATTGGCGGTTCAAAACCTTTGCGCTCCGCTACGTTTTTCTTTGGAAAAACTCCGCTCCGACAGGTTTTTCACAGGGACGTGACTAGACCTCACTTCGTTCGGTCGTCGCACTTGCCAAAATCCGCTAATCACCTAATCACTTAGTCACTTCTTATAATATTTTTATGTAAAAACATAACTTTTTATTATTTTCATAATAAAGGGATGAGATAGAGAGTATAATATTATATTTTAAATTTATTGCTATGATTGCGTTTTGGCGATTTAAAAATTTTTCCTCTCATACATATGGTTGATATATTCCATACTTAACTAAACTTTAAAATATCTTTGACGTTATTACCACCATAACTACATAAGAAAGGATTATTGAAAGGAGATAGTTATGAGCCTAAGTATTAACACAAACGTTGCCTCATTAACTGTTCAAAGACACTTTAACTCTACGACAGCAACAATGAACGACGTAATGGAGAAAATGACAACAGGGTTTAAGATAAACTCTGCAGCAGATGATGCAGCCGGTTATGGTGTTGTAAAAGAAATGGAATCAGTTTTAAGTTCCTACGACGTAGCAGAAACAAACGGTCAAATGGGATCAAGTTTGTTACAAACACAAGAAGGTGTGTTAGAAATTGTTGGAAGTTATCTTCAACGTATCAGAGACTTGACCGAACAAGCAGCGAACGGAACTTATGCAACATCTTCAAGAGAAGCAATCGCACTTGAAGTTGCGCAAAGAATGGAAGAAATGAACCGTCTTTGTGATATAACAGATTTCAACGGTTTGAAATTATTAGATGGATCTCAAACAGATGGTGTTAACCTTCAAGTAGGTATCAATTCAGGTGACGAAAACGTTATCTTACTTGATGCATCATTGTTCGCAAGTGCTAAAGTAACTGCTCTTATGCAGCTGGAAACTTTAGGAGGAGTTTCTACAGCAAGTAATGCTACAAAAGATGAAACCTATAAATATTTATGCGAAGCTGATGGTCAGTATTATGAAAATGCTATGGTTGCACAGTTAACAAATGATGGTTTGATTAATGGCGGTGCGATTGATACTGCAGCAATGACAATTACGGCATTATGTAATTCAGTATTCAAAAATGATAACTCATCTCGTGCATTCTTAGATATAGTTGATATAGCAGTAGATGACGTAACACAAAGAGCTACTGAAATCGGGGCTTATATGAACAGAGTTGATTCTGCAGTTGAAAGTATCGCTGTTCAAGCCGATAACTTAACAGAAGCTAAGTCATTAATCAAGGATGCTGATATCGCTGAAATATCATCAGACTTTATCGCAGCACAAATCCTTCAACAAGCAGGTGCTACAATGTTAACAACTGCTAACCAAACACCAAGTATTGCGTTAAACTTAATCTAGTAGAAGAACGTAATTAATATATAACTAATGTTCCTTTCAATAGTAGACCGGGTTGATAGAATCTTCCCGGTCTACCCGTATTTTAATGTTAAAATATGTAACAAAGAAATACTCTTTTAGTCAATAATTATATCCCAAATTACTTTATGATAATATAATAGTGTGTAGAGGTTAAATCAATGTTTAATCAGTGGAAAAACTTAAAGTTAGTGCAAAAACTGAAAGGTATCGACCCCAAAGCTTTGTGGTTGAGTTTTGCGAATTCGCAAAAGAATCACCGTAAAGAATACATTGATATGTTAGCCGCTGATAAAGAAATTAAAACTCTTTCTGACGAGAGAAGGTTGGAAGCAATGGTCAGAGAACAAATCAAGATGGAGTTTCCTAATATCGAAAACTCATCTTCTTATGAACTATTAGTTGATGCTGTAGTTCATAATATCAAGAAAAAACAGCTTCAAGCCAGCGACAATATTCAGTTTGAATAATGTCATTATCACACAAAGCGGGTTTTAGACCCGCTTTTTTAATTTGTATTGTACCCTCATGAGTAATTTTATTTAATTTAAATTTTTTTGATAATTTTATTGAGAAAGGGTTGTCAAAAATAATAATTCATGTTATTATTAGTAATAATTACTAATAAGGAATTATTATGATTAATGTAGATGATAAAATACAAGAGTTAAAAGAAAGATGTGCGAAGGCTAATATGCGTCTGACTCCTCAACGTATTGAGGTTCTAAAGATGATTGCAGGTGTTAACACTCATCCGGATGCAGAAACTGTATATGCAGAAGTAAAAAAAGTTATGCCTTCAATTTCTTTGGATACAGTTTATCGTACATTAACATCATTAGAAGATTTAGGATTGGTATTCAAGGTTGATAATGAACTTGCAAAGACCAGATATGATGCCGATTTAACTCCGCATTGCCATTTTATTTGCGTTAAATGCGGAGCGGTGCATGATGTGCATATCAATGATTATATCAAAGCACCGGATGAAAGTTATGACTATGGTGAAGTTTTACAGACGAATTTACAAGTCAAAGGAATTTGTAATAAGTGCCGTGGTTAGTTTACACAGTATAAGGAGACGAAGAAATGAAAAAATACGTATGTGATGTTTGTGGTTATGTATATGATCCGGCTGAAAATGATAATGTAGCATTTGAAGATCTGCCGGAAGATTACACTTGCCCTCTCTGTGGTGTAGGTAAAGACCAATTCTCCGAAGAAGAGTAGGGGGGATGTAATTGGATTTATTTCTGCTTTCCAATTATAAGTATTATGATTTAAAAAAAATATCAATATTCAATTTGAGGTTAGAGAAGCAGGATTTTCAATTGCAGGCTAGAGCAAAATATTTTACAAAATTTAATTAGACCGGGGATTCCCCGGTCTAAAGTTTATGTATGCCGGCCTTTATATAAAGATTAGGTTAAGGCGGGTCATGTTTTTGTTATAATTGTATAGTTAACGAGAGAATAGAAGGCAGAATATGAAGAAATTATTATTTATACTATCAATGTTGTTGTTCAATGTTCAACAAGCAAATGCGATGAATATTGATAAATTTATGGATGAAAAAATTGCACCGTTTTCCGATGCAGTTGCAAATATCATATTTTTCCCTATTCCTGTTTTCGGAACGCATGTTCCTATAATTATATTCTGGATATTAATTGCAGGTATATTTTTTACTAT